>DATKWR010000567.1:0-10716 GCA_035529475.1 Sedimentisphaerales bacterium
GCTCCCGGAGCCGAATTTGACCGTTGTCCAAGGGCAAGTCATAAAAGCCGTTACCGATACAGGTCAGGATATCCTGCCCGAAAAGAAGCGAGAGACATCCTTCCCGGAACTATCCAAGGACGGCAGGGCCGCTGTGTTCGAGATTAATCTATTGCTCCCGGGCAAAGATGCCAAAGCGATTGCCGAGCTTTCGGGTACATTGGGATATTTGAAATCAGCCGGCACTAAGCAGATAGACCTTGGACTGATGGACTTCAAGGCGGGCACCAAAAGTCAGGTCGAAGGCTTCTCCATAAGTTCTGCAGGACTGAGCTGGAATAAACGGAACGGCACAATAGGTCTCAAAGTGGGTCTATTGCGGGGACATCTCAAATCCACAAAGTTCTATCGCGAAGACGGCACTGAATTGGAGGTATCCCAAAACGGCATATCGTACAGTGAGGACAAACTATTGGATATTGGTTACATGACAGAGGGCCCGCTCCCCCCAAGAGGACGCATCGTGCTGGAGGTCATTGACGAGCCTACAAAACACGAGATTTCCTTTACGTTAACCAATATTTCATTGACGGGGGAGCCGCTTTGACAGATTGGGCAGGCCGCCTTGCTCCTGATGTGCAAGATGCGTCCATTGGTTCAGTACCTGGGCCCTTTTGTATCAACCCGTGCAAAGGAGATATAGTGTGTCAAGGCATATTGTCACATGGGTAATGTTGCCGGCGTTGCTGTTCTGCTCGTGCAGAAGCAGCGAGCGGATCGAATCGGCGGCAAATGGAGGTAAGAACATGGAGATCGAACTCACCAGCTCAGCGTTCAAAGAAGGCGGCATGATTCCGGCCAAATACACCTGCGACGACGAGGATGTCTCGCCGCCGCTGCAATGGGGCGAAGTTCCCGAAGGCACCAAAAGCATCGCTCTTATTTGCGACGACCCCGACGCTCCGATGGGGACGTGGGTGCACTGGGTCTTGTTCAATCTGCCCGGCGCGACCACGTCGCTGGCCGAGAAGGTCCCGACCGACAAGACCTTAGCCAATGGAGCCAGGCAAGGCACGAACGACTTTCACAAGATCGGCTACGGCGGTCCATGTCCCCCAGGCGGAACGCATCGGTACTTTTTCAAGATCTATGCCCTCGATACGCAACTGGACCTGCAAGCCGGCGCCAATAAGCAGCAACTGCTCAAAGCCATGCAGGGACACATCCTCGCCGAAGGCCAGTTGATGGGCAGGTACAAAAGATCGTAGGGCATCAGGTTATCAGGAAACCAGGAAGTGGACATCAGGTCATCAGCAGATCAGGCACAGAACAAGCCACCGGCGCCTCCCAGCCGTCGCAGGCGCATCCTGAGATGGTACGCCGCACTGGTGCTGATTTGGGCCGCCGGCGGCCTGTCCGCATGGACGGGTCTTCTCCAGGCCCACCCCAGCGGCCAGCCGGAAATTGTAGGTCTGGCCCTTGCTCCGTTCGGCATTCTGACTTGGCCCGCCCACGAAGCAGCACTGTACATGGAGGGCAAGGGACCGGGCGCAAACGCGCTCTGCCAATTCTCGATTGGCTCGCTTCTTACCTTTGTCCTCTGGTCCGCCATCCTGTGGTCCCCGCTGCTGCTGCGCTTGCGAACAACAATACCGCTTCGACTCATCGGCGCGACGCAAGTCTTGCTGCTCCTGTTGACCTTCGCCCTCTTCTGGAAGTACGGCAACGGCTGACCCGGCCAGTATCCTTGTAGGCAACAAGGAGGGGGTTTTCGATTTGCTTCGTGGCGACGGCATCCCTTCGGCTTCGCTCAGGACAGGCTTGCCCTTGTTCGCTGCGGCTGGCAGGATGCCAGCCGGACGCAAGGCCGAGACGGCCTCGCCACGTGCGTTTTGCGCTTTACAGACTACCAGCAATCGTGGGGGATAACGACTGCAAGCACTCCCTGCTCTTGCTGAATCAAGTGTACGACGGCCCTCCTGTATTCTGTATTCTACCCTTTCGCTTGCTGGCAGCCCTATGGCGTTAAACGCATTTCTCAGCAGGTCACTGCAACGTAAGCTCCGTCACAAAACTATGTAGCCCGCTTTTTGCGTGTGTCCCCACGAGAAGAGACAGTATAATCAAGTACGGAGATGAGCCCGGAGTTCGCTTTGGGCACGACTTCGACGCGGCGTTTCGTGAAGGGAGCATAAGCTATGAGGACCGACATATACGTCTTCTTGTTGGCATGTTCCGTCTTGCTGGGTGGCTGTTCGCGCACCATACAGACCCAGGAACCTCCGGTTGCCGAGAAAGAAACGCCCCCGATGGTTCAGGTCAAGAACGTCACGATAACGGATGCAAACTTGATCCTCGATTACCGGGTCTCGAATCCTTTCGACGACGACATTCGAGTTCTCCTGGACGTGAGCCACGAGGGGGATCCGTATGCGGTGACCCGAATTGATGGTGAATGGGTCTGGATAAAACTCCGTTGTTATCATGAACTGGAACTGGGCGGTTTGGCTGACCGTCCGGCCTATGGCGAGTACCTTCGGCTGGCACCGGGCGAGTCCCGCACAGGTAGAATTGTCCTGGACTTACCTATCAAGGATGATTTCCGTGAATTGGAGGAGGTTGGCAGGGCGCATAAGCAGATTACTCTACAGCGTGCCGTTCTTGAAGTAGGCTATTTCCGGCCGCAATACAGTCGGCTTTTCAAAGGAATCGCCAGCATATCAAGAACTATGGGCGACATCACCAAGCTCCGTTATCCCCCAGCGAACGTGGTCGTAGCAGAGCAAATGCAGGGCGGCCGTTCACGTGAAATCACGTACATATGGGGACAGTGGCCTGAACTGAGGCTGGAAGAGTCTGCCAAGGTCCTTATTACTGGCGTCAGCATTCCGTGCTCGGTGGTGGTTGAGGATAAATAAGGTTGCCTTTGCAGACCAGGATGCTCAAGGCTTGAACTACAGGCGGGTCGCGGTACAATCGGCCCGCAAGAAGGACCTGACTTGTTGAAAGGCTGCGAAGTATGAAAGCTGCGATATCGAAGCTCGTCATGGTTTGTATTGTTCTGTTCATTGCCGCTCTGACGTGCGGCGTCTCGGGGCCAGCGGGCAAGGCGGGGGTGCTGATTATTCAGGATGAGCGGCCGCAGATGGACGTGTTAGCCAAATTCTTAGAGGAAAAAGGCAAGCTGCCGGTGACTATTGTGGACCAGCAGAGCCGGCCCGAACAGCTCTCCTCGTATAAAGCGGTCATCGTCTTTATCCACAAGGACCTTCAAGAGCAAACCGAGCGGGCCATCATCGACTATATCAAGGCCGGCGGGCGGCTCGTCTGCCTGCACCATTCGATCAGCCGCGTGAAAGCCCAGAACAAATTCTATTTCGACTTCTTGGGCGTGCAGCTCAGCAAAGGCTCGATGGAGGACGGGGGCTACGCCTACAAGGCTTCAAGCTGGACGTTAGTGAACCTCAATTCCAAGCACTACATCACAAATCACGACATCACGTGGGACGATCAGGTCAAATACACGTCATCCGACCAGCCCAGCGCCGAAAAATCCTATCCCTGCACCCGGCTTGGCAACGATTCGGAGGTTTTCGTGAACCACCGGTTCACCGATGGCCGGGATAAGACCGTCCTGTGCGGCTTGATTTACACCGACAAGCCCAGCGGCAAGACCTACATGCAGGACCGGGGCGGGTGGATCAAAACTCAGGGCAAGGGGACCTTCGTCTATCTGATGCCCGGCCACTGCGTCTCGGACTACCAGAACCAGCGCGTCGCTCAGATGGTCCTGAACGCCGTAACATGGGACCAGAGACCGTAGCCACGAGGTCTCAGATGTGACTTCCGTCTTTAGCCCCGACGATGCGCGGCGCCCTCAAGCTCACTGCAAGGGGATACATTTGTCGTAAATCGGTGTCGCACTCTCGTAGGGCGGGGGCAACACCCACGTTCCGCAGGCGCTTCCGATGAAAAACTCGCCCGTATGCGGGCTGACGGCCATCGCCTGGATCCCGATTCGCGGAAGATTGTACGAGATGTCCTCCCACGTCGTACCTGCATCGGCACTTCTCCATGCGTTGGAGATTCCCGAAGCTGACATGCCGGCGTATATGACCTGAGTACGGCGAGGATCCACAGTGACGGTCCTGACGAACGTATTGAGGTTTCTATAAGCTTTCACCAAACCCAGCACTCCCAGGCTTCTCCACGACATGGTCCGGGTGCGGCTGTCCCACGTGCCCGCCGCCAGGTCGCCGGCCCTGTCCAGCGTATAGACCTTATTCGGATCATTTGGATCAACGGCAAATGTGGGGATGGAATCGAACCTTTGCATCTTCCATTCGAGCTTGTCGCATAGATACCACGTATTTGCCCCGTCGTCCGAACGAAGAATACTGAATCGGCCCCGGCTGTCCAGCGCATAGACGGTATCCGGATGATCGAGACATATACCGACTATTTCCGGTTCAATATCCTTGAAGGCGCCAAAATCCACCTTGCCGAAAGTGACCCCCGCATCACGGGATATTCTCGTGCCCGCATAGACCACGTTCGGGTCCGCCGAGTGAAATTTTACAAACAAGTTACGCTCGATCTGGTCGCCCACAAGGTCCCAGCTTTTTCCTTCGTCGACGGAGCGCATCAGTTTCGTCCTGAAGTAGTTTCCTACGGAACAGACGACGACCTGAGAACCTGCAATCGGCTGAAAATCTCCGGCGTAGGCGCCTATCCAGGGAATCCGGCCCTTGACGTACCAGTCCCAGATGCCTGCGTTTCTTCCATCGAAGTAATTCGTTCCGTTATTGGTGATGACCGCTGCCACGTCGCATAGAAGAAACATGATTCTGTCGGGATTATACGCGTCGAAAACAGCCCCGGCGTTTACCCACCACGCGTACCCCGTAAAGAGCGTCGAGCTTTCCACGAATGATTCTCCGCCATCCGTGGTCTTGTAGATATGCGACGATGAAAACGCGACGGCCTCGTCCTTGTCGCGCGGATTGGGCACTATGCCGGTATTACCATAGATCCTTTGCTGCCATCTGTCCCGCCCGAGACCGGGTGCGGGCGTTACGTTGGCATTCTTGAGCCATGTCCTTCCGCCATCGTGCGTAACCCAGGTCGATGCCGGTTTCGTGGCCCCGACCAGATATAGCGTATCCGGGTAGCCGGGATTCATAAAGACACCCCGCGCATCATGCTCTTTCAGCAAGACAAATGTGTTTCCAGCATCCAGCGAGCGATAAAGCCCCTCCGCGGTCGAGAACTTTTCCCATACCTGCGGGGATTCATCGGGCAGCTTGCCTTCGTTGTCGCTCAGGCTCCTGTAGTATTGCTCGCTATGATAGACCGTGTCGCCTTTTTTATAGGCGCCATACCTGCTCCACGGCTCGTAAGTGAGCGTGGCATAGACGGTGCGATTGTCGGGGTTCAAAGCCACTGATGAGACGGCACCCGGAGGGAGATTTCCAAGAGGCCGCAGACCGTTGCTTTGGGAATAGACGAATAAGCCGTCCCTGGAGGCAATATACACTGTTGCTCCGTCGCTCTTATGCGCGTGTATGCCATACAGGGTGTATTGGTCTGCCAGGTCGGCAGCCCTAACCCAGGTACTTCCGTAATCATCCGACCTGTACAATCCGTTCTCAACGAAAGCGGCATACCACGTTTTCGCCCCGGAAGCCGTGACACTGGAAGGATCGTAAGCGACGTTGTGTTTGTACATTCGATGCGTGACCGGATTGGCGTTGTGCACGAAATTCACGGCGGTGGGCAAAACGAAGTCCCAGTTATCCCCTCCATCTGTCGAGCGATAGAGTCCTTCGAAATCCTCGGCCATCCAATTCCACACATTGTCCACAATGACAAACACGATTTCCGGATGGACCGGATCGACTTCGACGGACTGGCCATACGGCAGATAAAGGCCTTTTCCAGCCGTCTTGCGCCACGTTTCACCCGCGTCCGTGCTCCGCCAGACCTGGCCGACATCGTGGGACCAGTAAATGCGATTCGGATCGGAAAGACTTCGCGCCATCCCGTGAAGATGCTGTTCGCCTTCGCCTCCTATTCTGCCAAGCTCAAACTCCTGTTGCGATCTGATCGGCAGCACTCTCCAGGCGTCGAGGGCCCCTGCCGTGCCCTGGAGCAGCGGCAAGCACACCAGCCAAAGCGCCAGAGTTGCCGCGACCCTGCCCCCACATCTTGGAATAAGTTCACGCATTTTGATGGCCTCGTTTATAGATAACACACCTGTACGGTTAAACACCCGATAATACCACAGTACCGCCTCGGATTCCAACGGTTCCCGCCGAGAACCTAGCCGAGCTTTCCGGCGCCGACGACCAAATTATCGGGGACTTTGCGGCCCTACTTGAGTCTCCGACCCAAGCGACTCCAAAATACATCCGTCAGATTTGCAGAACTCATCAAGAGACACGTGTTAGGAGGCACATCGTCCGGGTATTTTTCAAAAAAAACCCTTCCCAAGTGGGCCGTTTGGCCGGCGGACCTCAAATCCTCATTTCAGCATTGAAAGGACGGGATTTTGGAGACCTTTAGGCGTCAGCAGAAGGAACCACCTGCGATACCTAACTATCCGGCTATCTTGCAATTTTCCCATTTTGCCTTGACATTGACGTGATTTTACTCTATAATGTCTATAGAGAGGATGGACAAAGCTAAGCCATGAAACTGACGACAAAAAGTGAATACTCAATCCTGGCACTGGTGTACATTGCCCGCCACCAGCAGGAGGGCTTCATAAAGATCGAGCGGATTTGCTCGCACTACGACATCCCCAAGAAATACCTGGAGCTGTTGTTCACGACGCTCAGACAGAGCAGGTATCTGAATACCAGGAGAGGCGCCGCGGGAGGATACGCCCTGGCCAGGCCCGCCGCCACAATCAGCCTGGCTGAGATAATACGATTGATGGATGGGGCGCTGGCGCCGACTGAGTCCGTTAGCCAGTACTTCTTCTCCGACACGCCTCTGTCTAAGGAAAGCAATATCACGAACATACTTAGGGAAATAAGGGACTACATCGCCGCGAGGCTGGAATCTGTGAAACTGGCAGACCTGGTCTGATTCAGAACCAATGTGATAAGACCAATAGCCATACTAATGAGGAGGAGGACAAACAATGTTGGAGACATGGCAAATCGCCGTAATACCCGTGCTCGCCTTTTTGTGCGAATATGTGGATTCCACGCTCGGCATGGGTTATGGGACAACGCTGACGCCGCTGTTCATGCTGCTGGGTTTTAGTCCCATGCAGGTCGTCCCGGTCATCTTGCTGTCGGAGCTGGTGACAGGAATTTCCGCAGCCTTCTTCCACCATCGTGAAGGCAATGTGAACTTCATGCCGAAATCGACGGACTTTTCCAAAGTTGTTGAGAGACTCAACTCTCTGGGATACGTCGAATCTTTCAAACGGGGCATCCCCATACACCTGAAGATCGCGCTGCTGCTGGGGGTTTGCAGTGTCGTCGGCACGGTTGTCGCCGTGTTTGTCGCGGTCAACGTGCCCAAGTTCTGGCTGAAGCTCTATATCGGGTGCCTCGTTCTGGCGATGGGAGTGGTGATTCTGATCTGCATGAACAAGGAATTCCGATTCTCCTGGCGCAAGCTCTCCGTCCTGGGTGTCGTCGCTTCCTTCAACAAGGGAATGAGCGGCGGCGGGTACGGGCCTATTGTGACCTGCGGCCAGATCCTGTCCGGAGTCGAGGGAAAAAGCGCCGTCGGAATCACCTCTTTGGCCGAAGGCTTAACGTGCCTGGTGGGCGTTATAAGCTATATGCTCATCTCGAAGGGTTCGCTCGAATGGAAGCTTGCTCCGTACGTGGTCATCGGCGCCGTGCTTTCAGTGCCGCTCTCGGCCAAGAGCGTCAAGATAATGACCGCACGAAGGCTGAAGCTCGCCATTGCCATACTTACAATCTCGCTCGGCGTGTTCACCATTTACAAAACACTGAATTCCTGAAAGGGCCTGCCCTCCTTTCGTACGAATCTCTGCGGGATCGGCGGCCTTATCGTCGGGAAGTAAGATAAGCATCAGAAGTTCTCGACGATGGCGGCGGTGTGGATGGCCAGCAGCATCAGGTAATCGAGGTCGCTGAGGCTGTAGTGTTCGTGGTCCATCGCGTTATCGACGTACAAGACGCCGAAACAGCCGGAAGGGTCGATGATCGGGGCAATCAGTGCAGAGCGTACTTTGATCTCGTCGGTTGCCGATGAAACCCGTGGAATCAGCAGGAACTCCTTTTTCTCAATCGCCTGTGCGATCCTCTCGCGGAGCTTGATATCACTCAGCTCCACGGCGCGACCGTCCCGGCTCTTGCCTGCGTGACAGGTCATAGGCCCTTCGGCCACGTTTCGCAAAGCGCACCAGCCATGATACGCGCGGAAATCCCTCAGCATAACGGTCAACAACGTTTGAACAACTTCGTCGGGACCGTTCGATTTGCAGATCGCCTCGGTACCTTGCAGGAAATCCTTTATGCGCCGGGCCGGCAGCCTGATATCAGGTCCGGGCTCGGCATCCGGCCGTCTTACGATAATCTCACGACGGGGCGCCTCCAGCACCGGGACCGATTGGCGGGTACTCGGCACGAGCGTGTCTTCCAAATCGATCTCTGCCTCGGCGCTGGCTTCGAGATCGACCTCGATGTCGAAATCGCCGATGCGAATGCAATCGCCGGTCTCGATTTCGGCCCTGTGGATTGCCTTGTCGTTCAGATACGTCTTGTTGGCCGAATCGAGATCCTGCACCATCCATTTGCCTTCCTGCGAGGAGAAGATCGCCGCGTGCTGTCTCGATACGGCCCGGTCGGGCAGAAGAACCTGACTGTGTGCGTGCCGGCCGATATAGATGGGTCCCCGGCCGAACCGCAACTCGTTCACCATCTGACCCGATTTTCTGACGACCAACCGCATTCGTTTTCGCTCCCAGGCCACAGATTCCAGCGTCAATACTTTATTATCGTCTATTTCGGGCTCTTTGTCAAATGCCCGCGCGGGCATCGAGATTGTTTTCGCACTCTCCGAAGATACCGCTCCGCAAGCGGCAGCCCGCAGGGTGTAACAGGCAAAGGCGTCTCCCAAAACCGGACCGGTTCAGCACAGCCGGAAGATTACCCTTGACAGGAAGCTGGGAGATTTGTTATATATAGGCTGTACGGGCCGCAGACAACGTATGGAGGACCATTAGGAGTGAAGTGGTATCAAATCGCAAGTAGCATCCTGTTCAGACGTGGATTCAGTACAACCCAAATTAGATAGTGCTGTTGATCGTTTATGTTTCAACCCTGTTTCTGAAGGAGGATTGTCATGTGTAGAAAACTGGTTCTTCTGATTTCTTCTGGCACGCTGTTGATCATGGCTGCGAATGTGTCCGCGGGGCTTGTGGGCCACTGGAAGCTCGACGAAGGTTCCGGCACCACCGCTGCCGATTCGAGCGGCAATGGCAACGACGGGACGATTTTCAACAACCCGACGTGGATTTCCGGCGTCAACGGCACTGCCCTGGAGTTCCATGGCTTGGGGGTCACCGGCGGAGGCGGAGATTACATCAATTGCGGCAGTGGCGCCAGCCTGGACATCACCGGTCCGATCTCTATAGCGCTCTGGATAAGACCTGACGCCGATGACCCTGAGGGCAAGGGCACCACAACGGCGCCCCTGGCCAAGGCGCAGAGCGGGATGACTCCCAATTGGAGCTACCAGGTTCGATATGGGTGGGGCCAGGGCGCTCCTACGCCCTACATGTCGTTTACGTTCAATACGTCGCCCAGAGCCTGGGCCCACGTCGGCAGGAAACTGGACCGCAACGAGTGGTGCCATATCGCGTGCTCGTATGACGGCACGACGTTGAAATGCTATCTCAATGGAGCGGAAACCAGTTCAACACCGATGGGCGCAATCACAAGCAGCCCCACCCCAGTCCTCATCGGCTCGGACGGATGGGGAAGTGATTGGATTGGCGCCATCGACGATGTCAGGATGTACAGCCATGCCCTTTTGGAGAGCGAGATCTTAGGGGCCATGGAAGGCAAGACGTGGCCTTATGCCTTCGGTCCCCAACCCGAGGACGGTGCCTTACATCCTACCACATGGGCCGAACTCAAGTGGAAGGCCAGTCCCGTTGCCGTCACGCATGATGTTTATATCGGCGACAACTTCGACGGTGTGAACAATGGCGCGGCCGAGACGTTTCGACGCAACCAGGCCACCACGTCTCTGCTGGTGGGTTTCCCGGGATACCCCTATCCCGACGGTCTTGTTCCGGGCACGACCTATTATTGGCGGATCGACGAGGTCAATAATGCCGACCCCAATAGTCCCTGGAAAGGTCCCGTCTGGAGCTTCTCGATTCCGCCCAGAACGGCGTACAATCCGAACCCGACGGACGGCGCCGAATTTGTCGATCTCAATGCCAAGCTCACCTGGACCGCCGGCTTCGACGCGAAATTCCACACCGTCTATTTCGGCGACAACTTTGACGATGTGAACAGCGCGACGGCGGGAACCATGGCGGCAACGCCGACCTACAATCCCGGCCCGCTGAAGTCGGCAAAGGTGTATTACTGGCGAGTCGATGAAAGTGATCCGCCCGCCACGCATAAGGGCCAGGTCTGGAGCTTTACGACGCCCGGGGCGGTCGGCAACCCGCATCCCTCGAACGGGGCCGCCGGCGCGGAGATGAACGCGATTCTGGCCTGGACGCCGTCGGAT
>DATKWR010000568.1:0-3307 GCA_035529475.1 Sedimentisphaerales bacterium
TGCCCGTATGGTCGGGCGATTTGAAGAGTTCCGCGCAGCAAGCTCCCCGCATCGCAACAACATCCAAAGCCAACGGCCTGAACTTGATTGTCATCATCGCCGATACCTGGCGCGCGGATCATCTCGGCTGCTATGGCAGCACCCGGGTCAAGACGCCCAACCTCGACAGACTCGCGGCACAAGGTACTCTGTTCACAGATGCCACCGCCGAAGGGTTGCCGACAATTCCGTGTCGCAGGGTGTATCATACCGGCAAGAGTGTCCTTCCCGAAGCAAAGTGGGAGCCTCTAAGCAGCAATGATATCACCTTCGCCCAAGTTCTGGACAAGCACGGTGTGACGACCGGTTTTATCGTTGACACCTATCACTATTTCAAACCCGATTACAACTTCCATCGAGGATTTCAATCGTGGCATTGGGTTCGAGGGCAGGAGACCGACCGCTGGAAGAGCGGCCCGAAGGACAAATTCGACCCGAAGAAGCACATGCCCGCCCATCTCTGGAACGAGGGCTACGACGCAAACATGCGCCAGTACTTGATGAACACGCAGGAAAGGAAAAGCGAGCAGGACTACTTCTGCGCGCAATCCTGCGGCGTCGCTATGGACTGGCTTGAGAAAAATGCCCGCGGCGGGCCGTTCATGATTTGGATCGATATGTTCGATCCGCATGAGCCGTGGGACGCCCCCCCGCGATTCCAAAAAATGTACCGTGACGAATACCCGTATGAAAGATGCCTATTCGGGTACGGAGTCAGAAACGCCGACATTCGGCCCGATGATTTACCTCTCATCAGAGATCTTTACGCGGCGGAGGTGACGTTCAGCGATTACTGCATCGGCCGTCTTTTAGAGAGAGTCGAGGAATTGGGTCTGGCGGACAACACGATCATTGCCTTTTCCACCGATCACGGCACGCACCTCGGCGAGCAGGGTTGCGTGCAGAAAACGCCCGGGCTTCTGAACGCCTGCGTGACGCATATCCCACTGATCATCAGGCACCCCGATAAAACGCTCGCCGGCAAGCGCGTCAACGGGCTTGTCAGCGCGATCGATTTCATGCCCACGTTCCTCGCCCTTCTGGGGATAACGGATTATAACAATGTGGACGGGCGCAATATGTGGAAACTGGCGACCGGCGAAGCTCCATCCCTCCATGAGGACGTCTATACCGTCTTCAACAAATTCGGCGCGATTCATAATCTCGATTGGCACTATTTCCAGAACGTCACGGGCAAAGACCCGGGCAAGGGCCCTTGTCTATATGATTTGAGAGCCGACCCGAGGCAGGAACGGAACGTGATTAAGGAATTTCGGAAAGTTGCCGGCGACCTGAGAAATAAGCTTCGGGAGCACCTCAAGATTGAGATCCCGCCGTTGTCTCTGTGAATGCCGATGCAAACTCGTGCGGGTCGAATGACCGGCAATCATCGGGGGCTGCTTGGAGCGTACAGCGGTACAATTATAGGGCAGGCCTCCCTGCCCGCCCTACCAATACACAGTAAATGTCAGCCGTTCTTGATGTCCCGCGGATCCCGGCCTTCTTCGATGGCGACAATCTTTCTAACTCTTCTTTCGTGCCTGCCGCCACTGAATTCCGTGGAGAGCCAGACCTCGAGCATTTTTCGCAGAACAACCAGCCCCACCTGGTCTGCCGACAAACACAGGACATTCGCATCATTATGATCGCGCGAAATTCGAGCACTGAGCTCATCATGGCACAGGGCAGCTCTGACCCCATGCACCTTGTTTGCGGCCATGCACATACCGATACCGGTGGCGCAGGCGAGAACCGCCCTGTCCGCCTCTTTCCTCGCGACGGCACTCGCCGCCAGGTAGGCTAAGTCAGGATAATCGACCGGATTGTTGTCCTCGGTGCCAAAATCGATGCACTCGTGCCCCAACTCGGTCGCGATGGCGCTGATTTGCTTCTTGGCCTCGAAGCCGCGATGATCACTTCCAATCGCTATTTTCATACCACAAGCTCGCTAATTCTTCTCTTCACGGCTTTTTCTATAATGTCAGAACACTTGTCGTAAACTTCTTGTGAATGACCCATCGGGTCAGGGATTCCCCTGTTCTCCGCCAACAAAAGACACTTGTTTGCAGCCTCAGGCGCGAGCGCAACAATTCTTTGGAGATGAACTTGCTCCATAGCGTAAATAAAGTCACTTTCGTCAATGAGCTCTTCCGACAATCCCCTGTTCCTATGGGCGCTTATGTCTATCCCCTTTGCCGAACAAGCCGTTACCGCTTCGCCACTCGCAGGAAAACCCGACGCACCAATAATGCCAGCGGAAACTACCTTGTAACCGATCCGGTCGAGATCGTCAACATGGCACTGCAATTTTTCTGCCAAATATTTCTTGAATAGCCCTTCGGCCATGGGGCTGCGGCACGTGTTGCCGGTACAGACAAACAAGAAATTCACCTGCGAGATCTTATTGAGCCGGTCCTGCGAATAGGCACCGGGTCTGAGCATCTGCACGTTTTTCTTTCCTATCTTAACGACCGTGCTGCTTCTGCCAAACTCCGACGGCCCCGCATCCAGCAGCATTTCGATTCGCCCTGCAAGCCGGTCAAGAACCTGCTGGGCGCTGATCGCGGGCGGCTCGCCCGTTAAGTTCGCACTTGGCGCGACTACGGGGACGCTCGTTTGCTGCAGAAGTGCCCTCGCCACGGCATGGTCGGGACAACGGATTCCTATAGAATCCTGCTTGTACAGACTTTGGAAAACGTCCGGCTCGAATCTGCTGCGCAGCTTCTCCAACGCTTGCCCATCCAGCTCGAATACCATTGTCAGAGGACCCGGCCAAGCCTGTCGAATCAACTTGCGAGCTCTGACCCCGATCGCGGGCACGTATTCGTCCACAGCCTCCTTCTGACCGATATGCAACGTAAAGTACTTCTCTGTAGTTCTGCCTTTAAGCTCAGCAAGCCTGGCCAGCGAGTCGCTCCTGGCCCTGCAGGCAATTCCATACACCGTCTCAGTGGGAAATGCCACAAGCCCGCCGCCCTCAACGACCGAGGCGGCCTCTCGGATTTTCAACGGGTCAATGTCTGCCGCGTCGAGTTTTACCACATTCGTTTTCATTGGCCTCTTACAAATACAACAGATATATCCAAAAGGCAAGGGCTTCTTGACGACGTGCTGCATCCCTCTCCAGCCTTTTGGGACAATCACCCATCATAAATCGATATAGGAGATTCCGCCGCGGTCGGATCGGTGACTGACAAAAAGGGGGCCTATACCGAACAAATCAGTACAGGCCCCGAATTTATACACATTCTGCCTTCCGTCCCACGTA
>DATKWR010000569.1:0-6739 GCA_035529475.1 Sedimentisphaerales bacterium
CTTGACCGGTACATTCTTGGGCAGCGTCAGCTTGTATGCCTTGCCCGCCTCCAGGACGTTGCCAGCCTTGTCGGCCATGGCCATCAGATACTGAGTAGCGGGCTGCTTGGATAGTTTCTTTGGCCAATAGATGCCGTAGAAATAGTGGATACCACGCGGGTCGATCTGCATGGAGTTGTGGGTGTCATCATGTTTCTCGAACAGGAATCCACGATTCTGATCGGTGTACATCGAGTTGGCCCAATTTCGATCCGGCCACCAGGCGATGGACGAGCGCATGGCCAAGAACTTCTCTTGCATGTAGAAGTAGGCGTCAGTCACCGCCTGGAGCATCGCTTTTTTGATATCTGCGTCCGGGTTGTAAGGCTTGCCCTTCTCGATACCGAGCGATTCCAACATGCCCATCATGTAGGTGTCGGTGGCTCTGGCATTCTCCACGCTGAAGATGGCATGCAGGTCTTCAAACCAGCGCAGATCAAAGTGGGGCAATGCAGACCAGCGCTTGCCGGTTCCCGCCGGGTCAACGAACTTGGTCGGCGCCGGATCCGGCAGCTCCGACAGGTAGTACATCTTCGTTGTTCTAGAATAGGCATAGGCATCCGCAGTCGTCCCCGTTGCACTCTTGATTGAGCGGAACGCAAAGGTGATGCGATAGCTCGGACTCTTCACTTCGATGTATCCGGCAGGGATCTTGTCCGTATAGCCCGGTGGCGTGAACAGGATCTTGCCACCCTTACCCTGGTCCACGCCCGACGGCCCCACATCAGTAATCGATAACTGCCAGTGATCCACCACCTGCCCGTAGAGGGTCGCTTTCTCTGTGGCCGCCGGTACCTCAAGGACGACCGGCCCTTTGCTCAGGTCGGTTTGGGAGAGAATGTAGGGGGTCTGGTTGTTGCCGGTCACGCCCTCCATGTACGGGTTCGACGGTTCTGACCAGGCGATAATGGTGTTGGGGCCTGCATCCCAATCCGCAGCCGCGTGCCAATAGGCATACATGCCCACCGCCGGCATCGACCAGATCACGGCCTCGAAGGCGCGCTGGTATTTGACCTGGTAATCCAGATCGGGAACGGACGGCTTGGACCCGGCCGGCGGTTTGCCGCCGATGGGGTCGGTTGGTATTTTTGTAGGTTCTTTAGACATGATAATCTCCTTATACGGGGTTCACCCCGAGCTTGTGTTTGCCATGCAGCCGTTGTCGCCAAGGCTTGAATCTATGACCGGCGCAGACTCGCGGCCCGCGCCGGTCACTCGCAACGAACATTCATTTCGCTAGCTCGATATCGTCCGGCTTCGGGGCGCAGCGGTTGTACTGCATCCCAAAACAAGACGACAGTAGTCCCACTACTGCTGGGCCATCAGCCGCTTCAGTTCGGCTTTCGAGTCCTTAGTCAACTCACCGGCCAGGTCAACAGTCACGGATCCGATCTCACCGGTGAAGGTGAAAGGTGCATCATATCGGTGCGTGACCCGCTCTCCGAAGTCGTAGCCACAGCTCAACCCTTCGATGCCGAACAGCACTGGCAGCGTGACGGGGAGCGCCACAGCACCCACCAACTTGCCATTGATGTGCAGCGTGCCATTCCCGGGCGTGCCCTTGCCATGCATTACGTCGGCTTTCTCGGTCGGTTCAAATTCGTAGCGCAGCGTGACTTTGCCCTCCGGCACGTCGACGTCGGAGGTAACGACGAACTCCTGGATCCCGGCGTAGTTGTAAAGATAGTGCAACTTCTTGTCCTGCACGTAAAAGGCGTAGCCGCCCATGACGCCCCCCTGCGCCAGGAGCACGCCTTCAGCGCCACCTTTGGGTATCTTGACATCGGCGGTGATGCTGAACGGCCGATTGAACGTCGGCGGACAGTTCCCCATCGGCACCTCACCAAGGCCCGGGTAGTACGTATAGGTGGTGCGATCCTTGGTGATTGCGGGGCGTGGCGTGGAAATGCGCTGGAACAGGCTCCCGTCAATCGGCATCACGTCGTACTTGCCCGCCTCAACATACCATCGAGTAATCATCTCCTGGAGCTTCTTCGGATGCTTGTCGGCGAGATCGTGAACCTCCGCCGGGTCTTCGTCAACGTGGTAGAGCTCCCAACCGTTAGCATCGAGTTCGTTAAGGATGTCTGCGGTAATCGGGCCACCCACTTCGTGCCCTTTCTCGGCTCCTTCGGCGTAGCTGGGTCCGGGCCAGCCACACACTGCACGCCAGCCGTCGTGGTAGATGGCTCGCGTACCGAACATCTCAAAGTACTGGGTGTGGTGCTTCGTAGCCGCCTTGGCATTTTCGAAGGTGTGAGCGAAGCTGACCCCATGTATCGGATCTTGGGTCACCCCGCGGATCGTCGCGGGCGGCTCGATGCCCAACGCATCGAGTACCGTGGGTACCATGTCGATAGCGTGGGTGTACTGGGTGCGAAGCTCGCCCTTCGCTTTGATGCCCTTAGGCCAGTGTACGAGGAAGGGGTCGGTGCTCCCGCCTCGGTAGACCTCTTTCTTCCATCGCTTGAACGGCGTATTGCCCGCCCAGGCCCAACCCCAGGGATAGTGGTTGTAGGCCTCGATGCCACCGAGGTCGTCGATCCTGGGAAGGATGGACTCGAAGGTTTCTTGGATGTAGTTGAAGGAGCTCATCTCGTTGAACTCGCCATTAACCGAGCCCTCGGAGCTGGCCCCGTTGTCGGATATCACCATGAGCAAGGTGTTGTCCAGTTCGCCAGCCTCATCGAGGGCATCCAGGAGTCGTCCGATGTGATGATCGGCGTGCTCCAGGAAACCGGCGAACACCTCCATGAAGCGGGTATACAGCCGCTTCTGGTCGTCGCTGAGGGTGTCCCATTCGGGCACATCGGGATCATGGCGCGACAACTCAGCATCCGCCGGGAAGAGGCCCAGCTTCTTTTGGTTGGCGAAGATCTGCTCACGCAGCTTATCCCAACCCATATCGAACTTGCCCTTGTACTTGTCGGCCCATTCCTTGGGAACATGGTGGGGGGCATGGGCAGCACCGGGGCAGAAGTACATGAAGAACGGCTTCTCCGGCGCGTTGACCTTGGCCTCCCGGACGAAGCTGATGGCATGATCGACCAGGTCCGGGGTCAGGTGATAGCCCTCTTCCGGTGTGCTCGGCGGATTGACGCTGTGATTGTCATTGATCAGATCCGGGTACCACTGGTTGGTCTCGCCGCCCAGGAAGCCGTAGAAGCGTTCAAATCCGCGGCCCAACGGCCAACGGTGGAATGGGCCAGCGGCGGTGCCCTCAGTCTCTGAGGTGAGATGCCATTTGCCTACGGCGTAGGTGTTATAACCTTGCTCCAACAGAATCTCCGATAAGAACCCGTGCTCGAAGGGCATCGTGCCGTTATAGCCCGGGTAGCCCGTGGACATCTCGGCGATCGCGGCCATGCCGTTGGAGTGATGGTTTCGCCCGGTGATGATGCATGTACGCGAGGGCGAACACAGTGCGGTGGTGTGCATATCGTTGTAGCTCAGCCCGCCCGCGGCCAGTCTGTCTATGTTGGGCGTGTTGACGAGGCCACCGAAGGTCGACATCTGGCCGTAGCCGGTGTCGTCCATGACGATGAACACGACGTTGGGGGAACCTTCCTTGGCCCGCGACGGTGACGGCCAAGCAGGCGACGATTCGTCGACCGTCCTGCCAATGACGCCAGGAAACGGGGTTCCGGGTTTGTATTCAACTAACTCTGTCATTTTAATTCTCCTTTTAGGTTTTCACCTTGAACTAATAATTTGTTTACAAAACAGCCGTTGCCGCCTAACCTTGAAATTGTGCCCGAAGGTACGGTGCTCAGAAGTTTTTAACAACCGGCGGAATCGCTCAGGCACTGAACCGATAACAGGGGTAAACGCAGGGTGTAAAGCGCGTTCAAAACACCCATCAGCGCCGCCTGATCCGCCAATTCGCCTACCAAAATTGTCTTCGCAGAACCATCCGCTCGGGTGAAAACGGAAATTGTCATCCCACCCAGGCGCCCACTCCACTGCCGTTCCAGACCGCCTTGTACCTCGATCTGATAATGCACCGGACGGACCATGCTGAGTTTCATAATGCTCACAGTGTAACCAGCCGTTTAGGTAGATGTCATACCAAAGTTAGGTATTTGAGTTGGGTATTTCTTGCGGGAAACAAAAAATGCGCGTCACGTTGCAAGTGACGCGCACCTCATCCTGGTAACCCGGAGGCAGTACCAAATACTTGCCGCCTTTGCCTTTATCCGGACCGGCCGCCCCCATGTCGCTGAGATAACGCATATCGCCATCATCGAGGATACCCAGGACGTCAGTCGGGAGTTCAATCACGGTCGGACCGTCTTTCTCGAGATCGAGAAAGCTCCAGGTATAAAGAGCGGTGTTGTTATAGGTAAGCACCTGCGACTTGGAATCGCCCAATTGCTCCCAAATCACAACCTGGTTGCATTCCCCCATATCCACATCCTTACTTCCCTGAAGCAGGCTATAAGTAGACACAGCAGGCATCATGGAAATATAAATCTGAACAGCGCGAGCGCGGTCTACATAGTCATAGAGTTTGTCTCTGGTATCGCCAATCGGAATACCGTCAAAGAATTCCAACGTACCTATGGCTGATTCAACCTTTGCCGGAGTCGTAATGTTCTCCGGAACCGGTATGGTCATTTTCATGACAGGCTTTTGTGTGATCATTTTCATCGTCGTGTCTCCTTTTTGTTTTCGGTGAGGCGAGTTTTAACTCGCCCCGCCACTTGTTTGTTTTGTCGAATTACTTCACTATTTTCATCGGCGGCTTTTTCCAGCTGCCATCGAGCGCCGCGGGCTTCGGCCAATAGAGGCGCATGATCACGGAAAACGGCCCCTTGGGTCCAGGGAGCCAGTTCGCTTCCTTTTCCTTGCCGGGGGATTCGTTCTGGATGAATAGCGTCAGCCCGCCGTCGGCATCGCGCTTGAACTGCGGCAGCATCGGCGAGTTGAGCAGGTAGCGGTTGATCGGATTGGCCACGAGCACGCTCGCCGGCATCTCATACATCGTCATCGACCAGAATGCGTTGACGGGGGGCAATTGATCCAGGGCGAAGCGCAAGGTGTAACGGTTGGCACCGTCAAGCTTCTGCCCGGCCTCATCCACGTAATAAGCCGGATAGATCGCTTCCTGCGTCGAATTGCCGTACATGCCGAGCACAGCGCCGGTCATACGGTACAGGTAATTGTTCTTCAGATACTCCCGCGTGCCGAAAACGTTGCCGGAGGTCAGCTTCCCCTCTGCAAACAGCTTCTTCGCGCCCGCAAAGTCAGTCCAGGCGTCGGCCATGCCGTCCTCGATGGCCTTTTTGATTTCGGGCGAGAGCTTGTCCGCGTCGAAAGTCTTGCCCGCACCGATGCCAAGCCTGGCGAACCGGGCCATCAGTTCTGTCTCCGACGGATCTGTGGGGCAGAACTGCAAGGCGAAGTTCAGGATGTTGAAGAACTCGGGCGAGTTCTTCTCTTCGTCCGGCGTGAGCGGCTTGATGAAGTCAATCGTCGGCGCGGCCTTCGGCGCAGGCTGACCGAGAAACGCCGAGAGTGTCTGCGCCTTGTAGCCCGCCTGGACCTTCTTCACATTATCGAGGTCGTCCGGGTTGAAAAGCTGGGTGCGAATCGGAACGATCACAAACTCCGTCTCTGAGCGAATCACCTTCTTCACGCCCTTGGGTATCTCGCCTTTCCAGGCCGGTCCAGCGATGAGGAAGCTGCCGCCATCGTTGCCCGTGGCGCGACTGCCAATGTAGGCGAAGTTGAAAGTATATAGATCGATGAGCTGGGCGGTGAAATAGCGCGTCTTATCGATCACCGGCACGGTAAGCACGACGGGGTCGGCGCGCAGGTCCATGCCGATCCAGGAGTAGGGCGTATCCGCGTTGACCGTCTGCAAAGCCTTGTCGGCCGGCGTGGCGATGTGAGGGATGTTGGCAATCTGGTTCCATGGTGCTTTGAATTCGGGACTCTTACTATCCACGAAGTAGGAGTATTGGACGCGGTAGTTATCCACCACCGGGAAACCGTAGATATGGGCCTCCTTGGCGATAGCGCGGGCCTGGTCGGGCGTGGTGATCTCTGGCGGGATCGGCGTGGTCATTTTCATTTTGGGTGGTTTTGTGGACATGATAATTCTCCTTTTGATTGTAAAACCGCACCTAATAATCGTTGACGATCCAGCCCTATGAAATAATAGGCGCAGACTCGTTGCCCGCGGCGGTCACTTGTTTAGGTCATTTCAACTTTTCCAGGTCATTCAGCTTCCTGGTCTGATCAAAAGTCGCTTGCTGGGCGAGATAACTTCAACTATTGCTATGACCATGCCCTAATCTGTTGCTGGGATCGCGGCGTCTGCAATCACGGCGGCCGCGGCCTCCAGATTGGCCTCGTCGATCAGTTCGGCCGCCAACAGGGCCGCGGCCGCATCGATATAAGCGGCGGCGATCACTTCTTCGGCCGCGATAACGGTGTCCTCGTCGTCCAGTGCCTGCTCTACGGCATCATCTATTATTTCTTCGTCGAGTTCGGCCAATTCGAAATCGCCCACCGCAGCATCTTCACTGGCCCAAACTTCGGCTTCGGCGACCAGATCTTCTTGCTCGGCATAATCTTCAATGGCGGCCGCCTCGTTCTCTTCAGCCGCATCAACAATCAGCGCGTCGGCCAGGATAACGGCCGCGGCATCCAGATCGGCATCGCTCAAATAGCCGGCATCAGCCAGGGCCTGGGC
>DATKWR010000570.1:0-2845 GCA_035529475.1 Sedimentisphaerales bacterium
CGTGCTTCACGATTCATGCAACAAGAGAAGCACTGAAGTCGGTAAGCCCAGACGTGAGTGGCTGCCTGATTAGACTGGCCTTCAGATGCCGTGTTGTGCGAGCGTTTGGCCGAGGTTGTGGGCTTCCTGGAGGCGTTCGGACTTGTGGCGGATGGCTCCTTTTTTGCCTACGCCGGGGACGATGATTTGGCCGAGGAGCTTTATATCGAGATAGGCAAGCGACTTTTGGAAGAACTCGACGACGCCCCTGGCCGTCTCGATGGTCTCATCCTCGAATGGGATGGCTATTGCCGCCGCGAGGCCCTTTATCTTCTTTCTGTTCTCGGGGCAGTTGAAATACACGAAGCGGTCGATGAAGGCCTTCATCAGGGCGGTCGGCCCATACCAATAGACGGGCGTACCGAAGATGATTACATCGCTTTGGATGATCTTTTCATAGATCTGCCGCATGTCGTCGTTCTTGCTGCATTGCTTGCCTTTCCAGCACGCATGGCAGCCGTCGCACTCGCTGATGGAAAGCTCGCTTAGGAGCAGCTCATCGACGGCAGCGCCGGCGCCGGCGGCCCCCTCGGCCATTTTCGAGACCAGGATGTGGGTATTGCCGTTCTTTCGGGGACTTCCCACCACGGCCAGAATCCGCTTGGCCATCAGACGTTCCTCCGGCAGAAATCAACTTGTCACAGACAGCTAAGGTCGGCCGCCAATTCTATCGACCGGACTCCAGAAAGAAAAGGCCCAAGAGCGCCATGGGGTGTGGTCGTCATTCGGTGGCGGATCGCGAATCAAGAAACGCTTGATGAATGCCCGTGTTTTCACGGGTGAAAGTGCTAAACCCCGGGGGGGAAAAGGCCGATTTGGTGTTGGGCCATCTTTATATAAGAATTGGCAAATTTTCTTTGACAATGCGTTTGGCGGACCGATAATTAGCGCCATTGGATTTGTTATCGGGTGTATTGTAAGACAGGTCAAGGGATTGACTCCTCAGAGGCGCATCTCGGTCTGCCTGAGTTGTATCCATGACGAACGAGACAAACTACGATACGGTATTCGGCAAGATAGCAGTAGAGCATGGGCTGTGCACCGATGAGGAGTTGCGTCACGCGCTGGCGGAGCTGCATTCCCGCCGGGAGATTAGTCCCGTCGTCCTGACGGACCTGATGATCGAGCTTGGCTACCTCACAGCCAACCAGGCCGAGCGTCTGAAGGAGGACGTCAAGGACAGCAAGGCGGCGGTCAAGAAAATCCCCGGCTACAAAATCCTCGGCAAGCTCGGGGCCGGCGCCATGGCCGTCGTCTATAAGGGTAAGCAGTTGAGCCTGAACCGGATGGTGGCGATCAAGGTCCTGCCGAAGCGCTTCAGCGAGAATCCCGAGTATGTGGAGCGGTTTTATAAAGAGGGCCAGGCGGCGGGCAAGCTGAACCATCCGAATATCGTGCAGGCCATCGACGTCGGCGAGGCGGGGGGATATCACTACTTCGTGATGGAATACGTCGAGGGCAAGACCATCGCCGATGACCTGACCGCGGGCAAAATCTTCAGCGAGGCCGAGGCGCTCGACATTATCATTCAGGTGGCCCACGCCCTGGCGCACGCCCACGCGTGCAGCCTGATTCACCGCGACGTCAAACCCAAGAATATCATGATCAACACCAGCGGCGTGGTCAAGCTGGCGGATATGGGTCTGGCGCGCGAAACGACGGATATCGAGGCCGCGCAAAGCGAAGCGGGCAAAGCGTACGGCACCCCATACTACATCGCGCCGGAGCAGATTCGAGGCAAAATCGACATTGACGGCAGGGCGGACATCTACGGCCTCGGGGCCACGCTCTATCACATGTTGACCGGCCGCGTCCCCTTCATGGCGGACGATTCGTCCGACGTGATGCGAAAGCACCTGCGAGAAAAGCTGATTCCGCCCGACCACATCAACACGTCTCTCTCGGCGGGCGTCTCGGAAGTCGTCGAGATTATGATGGCCAAGCGCCGGGAGGACCGCTACAAGAACATCGAAGAGCTGCTCCTGGACCTGGAGGCCCTTCGCGAAGGCCGGCCGCCCGTTCAGGCGCACCAACGATTCGACGTCTCCGTGCTCGAGAAGCTGCAGGAGGGCGAAGCCGTCGAGGTCAAGGAAAAGGCCTACCAGGAAGAAACGATCGCGAACTACCGCATGGCGATCCTCATCCTGAGCACCGTCGCCGCCATGTTCCTGGTCGTCATCATTCTGTTGCTGCTGCGATAACCGCTGGCCGCGAGCCGTTAGTCAATAGCGTATTCTCGCCAAGCATGTTTCGCATTGTCTATGTCGCACGTCGCCGGTTTTGGCCGCCTATCTCTCTCAACATTGGATTTTTCGTGGGGAGAGGAGTTCATTGCAGCATGTTGGCGTAGTGCATCGAAAGCCACTGGCAGACCAAAAACCCCAAGACGACTCCGGCTGCAATAACAATTGAGGCAATCGCAAAGGATTTTCGGCGGTCGTTAATGATACCAACGACGCCTAACACTGGGGCCGCAAAGAACGAAAAATATATCAGGCGCCCTACAAGGGCACGCAGAGGACTACCTCACCCCGGTCGGAGCAACACCATTAGCACGGATATGACCAGACAAGTCACCGCGGCTTTCCCAAAACAGTACATTTTGGTTCGTTCAGAGATGTTTCGAACAACGCTTGTCATTTTCAGAGACCAATCAGTTATCCGGGATTTGCCATTAGAGTTCATAATCGGTGCTCCTGTACGCCCACCGTCAATAATACTACAATGGGGGCTCGATTTCAACACGCCCGGCTGTCAGCCCGGCCAATCAGCTCGGTCCATGTCGGCTTGTCGAACATGAAATACG
>DATKWR010000571.1:0-2987 GCA_035529475.1 Sedimentisphaerales bacterium
GCCATGTTGTGAATACGCCCCAACGTCCATTCGGGGAGCTTCGGAGCCTTCGGTGGATCGGCCTGCAACGCCTTCGGCGCAAACGCGATCTCCCGCTTGCTCTCGTCACCCTTCCAGATGACGTTACCCTTGGCAACCTCGCGCGAAATGATCCGGGCCTTGTACTGCTCGTACCATTCCCGGAACCGGCTGTCCTTCTGCTTGACGAAACTGTTGGCGATCTTCCAGCACGTTGTCTTGAGCTCGCTGTTCCAATTCGCCGTGGCACCCTTGGCCCGCTTGACCGCGTGACCGTCTATGACGTGCAGCCCGGCGTAGGCGTACAGCTTGGAGACGTTCGCGAACCTGCCTATGTCGAGAATGTTCGCGATCAGCAAACCGCCGAGACGCGGGCCGATCCCCTTCACCTTGACCAGCCACTCGGTGATAATGGGCAAGTCCTTGATCTCCCGCCAGACAATCTTTTCATACTCCCGCTCGATCTGCCCTTCGAGCTCCGTCGCCTTGGCAAAGGTTCGCTCGATGTCCTCTTTGAGTACGATCTCGTCACGGACCAGGCGCTGTAATCGCAGGTCGCTCTGTATCCGTAGCTTTTGGGCATCGTAAAGTCGACGCACGACCAATTTGATATAGTCGGCTCGATCCGCTTTCAGCTCTGTTTGCATCGTTCATCCTTTCAACAAACGCACGAGAATAATGGGTCTCAGGGTTTAATGGCTCGCAGAAATTGTTTGGGTCTCACCGTTCCCTCGGCTCGCAAATCTCGAATGGGTCTCATCTCCGCCATGGCTCGCACACTGATCATGGGTCTCAGGGTGGCAATGGCTCGCAAATCTTGAATGGGTCTCATGTTTCCAATGGCTCGCAAAACGGCCATGGTTCTCATCGGTCCAGTGGCTCACATACAAGAGGGCGGGCGCCGATGGGGGTCCATCGGGGTTTGAACGACCTCCACAGTCGAGCAATCCGCGGTCTTCGCCCGCCCTCACAATCGCATCCACAACACTTCCACTCGATACCACGACACGGACCACGCGATCGGGCATCCACCCGGATAGCGCAACGCTAGAATCCGCATGCACTCAGGAAACGGGGTCTCGTCCCCGGTAAACCACAGTATTTGTAGCCTGCCAATCTTCATCCGTTAAGCCCAATAACTACCGCAACGTAAGATTCTTATGGGACGGCAGCGAACACCTTTGCCTGTGCCACTTGTCGCCGATACTCCTCGAATCGTTGCCGTTCGTTCCAAAAACGATAGTACGCCGTTTCCCCCATCGCGTGCAGCGTTGCGTCTGCCCTCTTGTGGTTCGACAGTCGCGGCGCGGGCCGAACTTGAATCAGCTTCACACGAGAGGAGTATTGGTCGATTATCTCCCGAACATAGAACAGCCCGGCGTAGTCCGGCACCTCCTCAGCCGAAACCATGTCTTCCGGCATGACGTAGAAAAATCGAGTTGGCAGCCCTTTGTCGTCCGGATCTCGCGCCGCTAGCCTCTCATGCTTCCGTGCCTTGCGACGGTCGGCTCGGTAATCTGCTCGGCTCAACTTGATCTCATATTCGACGGTGAACATCGCACGGGTCACGACGTACAAGTCGCACTCCTCGTTCCATCCATGCGGCGTATAGTTCGGCAGCATCCGTCTCACGCCTGATAGGTGCTTCCAGTACAACGCTCTTTGAATCTGTGCCTCAGTCATTTCAATGCAACATAACCACCATTATGGGACTACCCTACGAACTCGGCCCGCCGGAGAGCCGCGAGCACCTTCTCACCAGCTCGACGGGCTCCACCCTCGGTTTTCCACGGTGGGTTCGTCCTCGGATACCAATCTCGCATGCCTACGCCCAGGTTTTTCCCGACCAGGCGAAAGTCCCACCATCTTGAGGCACATTGAAATACGTCCAGCCCCACCCTCGGTTTACGTTTCGCCATCATTGACCTCCCAGACGGACGTTAACAGCTTGCATTCATTAGGGTATATCACCCCGCCAGACGTATAAAACATAAGGCCATTATCCGCAACCACATTCACAGTGTAGACGTCCCCTTCTCGATACCCGTCATCATCCGTCATCAAAATCTGATCACCGACTTTCACTCTACTCTTCCTCATTCGCCACCCGCTCCAATCGCAGTCACCGTCCTCGTCGCTCTGTTATCTCTTGCGATACGTCCGCCAAACATCGCAAGGCCCGCTCAAGCCCACCGTGCATACATTCCCCCTGCAAACAAGCGATACAGCCACCTTTAAACGGATCGGCTTCAACAGCTCGCTTGGCCCAGAAAAAGAGCTGCTCGTATGCCGCAATGCACGTTGAGCAATGTTGAAACTCCCGGCCACTGGTCAACCGTTTAAGACAACTAGTACATCGTCCCGCCATCATTCATCATCCATTCCGCCAGGTCCATCAGGTTGCGGCTCGGACGTCTCGGGGGATGGTTCGTAACGGCTTACGGGCTTCACGCACGCGCATGGCACCTTGTGTCCAGCATCATTCGTCCCGACGTAGCCGCGACCGTAGCACTTCTTGCAACTCGCCTTCGGTTTGCAGCCTACTGGGATTGTGTAGCCCGCTTTGATTGCCTCATCGTCTGAATCGAACTCTTTGATCTTGCCCGTTCTCGGGTCCATGTTTCATCCTCTCTGTAAGATTCCAAAGTCTTCAAGGTCAACGTCGCCGTCACCGTCCGCGTCGAACCGCAGACACGTCGGGTGCCGGTCAGCTCGACACAGAGTCCCGTCGTAGTCCCACCACTGCCATACACCATTCCCACGCTCGCCAACCCACCCGGTTGCGACTGACGCGTTGTGCGGCCCCATCAGCGGCGTACAGAGTGCCACAGGGCCGGTCATGCAGGCTAGGAATAGGGGTAGGGGGATCATGCGTGCTTCACCTGCGAACGGTGGCAGACGACCATGTTGTAATCGGGCGACACTAGATTGTCCGGTGCCATAGTGACCATAGCCTCCTCGCTTAGAGC
>DATKWR010000572.1:0-11842 GCA_035529475.1 Sedimentisphaerales bacterium
CGCCGGCCAGCCGGGTATTGTAGATCGCGCAGCCAGCAATCACGATGTTCTGGAAGCCGCCGTTGGATTCGGTGCCCATCTTCAGGGCGTTGCAGCGGGTGCTCAGGACGCAGTTGGTTACCACAACGTCCGCGCAGACGCGCGCCGAGGTGCTCTTGAGCACGATGGCGTCGTCGCCGGACTCGATGTTGCAGTCCGAGATCACAACCCGGCGGCACGAGTCAATGTCGATGCCGTCGTTGTTGGCGTTGACGGTGCTACGGACCGTGATTCCGGTGATCCGCACGTCGTCGCAGGCCAGGTAATGCTGTACCCACATGGGCGAGTTCCTGATCGTCACGTCCTTGACGGTGACGTTGCGACATTCAATGAACCGGATCATGTACGGACGCACCTTGTACGGCCCTTTGAACGAGGCCCCCTGGCCGTCGATGACGCCGTCGCCGGTAATGCCGATGCGCTCGACGTTCTCGCCGTAGATGAGACTCTTATCCGTGTAGTTGTCCGTATAGGACCGCAAGGCCGGGACGGTGGGCGGATAGTCCTTGAGCTCGGCACTGCCAAGGAGCGTGCAGCCGGCGGCGAGCTTGAGCGTCACGCCGGTTTTGAAATAGATCGTGCCCGACAGAAACGTACCGGGCGGCAGATAAACGGTCCCGCCGCCGGCCTTCGAGCATTCGTCGATAGCTTTCTGAATGGACTCCGTCGAGAGCGTCTTACCGTCGGCTTTGGCTCCGTAGTCGCGAACGTCGTATATTTCCTCAGCCGCGATCAGCGGCCCGGCCGTCAAGACACCCACCAGCGCCGTTAAAATCCACCCCTCAACACGTCTCATTATCTCGCCTTTCACAGATGTTTCTCCAACCACTTTAATGTCTCGTCCCACATTTCGGGCGTATATTCGTGTCCCACGCCCTCATAGACCAGGCCGCGGAAATTGTCGGCTTTTCCGTAAAGTTTGTAAAGACGCTCCTGGTAGGCATTGATAATCCGGACCCCATCCGCCGGTGAGCCGTCGTCTTTGTCGCCGGTCAGCGTCAAGAGCGGCCGCGGCGCGATCAGGGCGATGACCGACTCCGCGTCGATCTTTTCCTTCAGCATGTTCGGCACGTAGTAGTAAATCCCGTGCTGCCTCACCTGGCCGTGCGCAATCAGGTTCTGGTACCGCGTCAGACACGCCACGCAGACGGCGACCCTTATCCGCTCGTCCAGCGCCGCGGCCCACCACGTCCGCGTCGAGCCCATGCTCATCCCCATTGCGGCGATCCGCTTGGCATCGACCTCGCGGCGCGACAGCAAATAGTTCAGCGCCAGCAGGTCGTCGCGAACCATCATGCCCCACAGCGTCCTTCCTTGCCACAGGAACATCTTGAAGAGCGACGCCTCCGTCGCAGCGCCCTGTTCCTTCCTGCCCGCCGGCCCCTGGAAGCACCTCTGCCCGAAGGCGTAGGCGTCGATGCAGAGCACAACGTAGCCCCGGCGCGCGAGCGCCTCGCCGGTGGCGAAGTCGAGCTTCGGATACACCCTGGTAATAAGCTCTTGCTTGCCCCGCTTGTACTTGCAGGCGTGGTGGTGATGGTACAGAATCGCCGGATGCCGGCCCTTGCGCCCGGACGGGACCATCAGATAGCCGTACACCGTGTCGCCGATTCCATTATCGAAAGTAAACCGCTCGAGCGTGTAGCCATCCTTCGAGAGCTTCTGCTCGATGGTGACCCTGGGCGTGAACAACTCCGGAAGATCACCAAGCAGCCGCCACAGTTTCTTTGCAAGCTCGACCTTGCGTTTCTTCCACGAGCGCACCGACCTCGGCCCATGCGGGGTTTGGAAAAAGTCGAACGCCCCTGGATTTTCGATCCCTCGACTTCGCTCGGGACAAGCCTGCGATTTTCGATTTTGGATTTTTGAATCGGCAATTGTCAACATCAGCAATCGTCTGGTCGAATCTTTGATTGACCATAATCCGCGAACGATGAGCCAGGCTCGCCTGCCGGCGGCAAGGCTATCCGGCAATTAGATAAACGGTGATGACTATGGCAGCGACGAATATCCAACCAGCCACAAATCCGGCCACCGACGTGCGAGACGGAACCATGATTTCAAGACTGGTGTTCGGGAAGAGATTCCGCTTGGCCGGAACGACGGCGCCCTCGGGCAGCGTACAGGGAGCAGAGGGCTGTTCGCCCGGTCTGACCGGTGTGCGGATCAGCGCGTAGAAATTATCGAGCTTCTCGCCTGCAACGGGCCTGGTCAGCAAGCTGACGATGATGCCGCCGATTAGCCCTGCCGACAAGTATAGAATCATCTGCCACGGCAGATAGAGTTTGCCCTGCCATAGCATGAACTCCGGCAGGTACTGCGCGCAATGAGCGTCGAAATCCCAGAGTACGTACGAGCCAGACGAAATCTTGCTGGTAAAGAGCATCACCGCAAAGCTGATCAGGGTCGCCGCCCAGGCGCCGGCCGATGTGGTCCTGCGCCAGAACAGGCCGAGCCAGAACGCCAGCCCCATCATGGCTGAGACCTTCCAGAAAATTTCCAGACCCGCGACCACGCCGGGTAGCCAATAAGCAAAAGCCACACCACCCGAAACGACGCCAACGGAGGCAATGCGTCCCACGGTAACATAATGGTGGTGTCCTTTCGTAGGGACCAGTGGCCTGTAGATGTTCTCCGTGAAAAGACCCGCCGAGGATATCATGAAGGCGTCGCACGAGCTCATCACGGATGCCAGCAGCGCAGCCAGAAATACCCCCAGCACGCCGGGCATGACCTTCGGCAAAAAGTCGCCGGCCACGGCACCGAAGACCTTGTCCGGTTCGACCTGGATGCCCTTGCTGCCAAAATACACAACCGCGGCCAGGCCCGTCAGGCACCACGGGACCGTGCAGATTCGCTTGATGATGTTGCCGAACATCCACCCGAACCGGCCATCCATCTCGGTGCGGCCCGCGGCGCAATTGCCCATCGTGTGCGGCTGGGTGACAATCCCGACCAGCCCATTGAGGGCGATAATGCCAATATAGAAAAAGCCGATTCCCGCCGGCGCCACTAAAGAGAGCTTTCCCGGGTCCGCTATGCCGGCGCGGATGCCATCCATCCAACCCACGGCGTTCATCACCAGCGGCAGCAGCAGGAATGAAAAGATAATTGTCAAAATGCCCTGGATGAAATCCGTGATGATGGCCGCCCCGAGCCCCCCGGCCACGCCATAGACTACAAATACAACCGTCATCACCGCAATCGCCACGTTTGCTGAGAGCAACCCCTGCGTGCTGGCCGAGATGACCTCGCTCGATCCCCGCAGCATCACGCCAATGTTCACCGAGAGATTGAGCATCCCGATCACCGCGTACAGCATCGCGACGCTCCGGTCGTAACGGGCCTCGAAGACATCGCCGGTCGTGATCGCGCGGAACCGCCTCATCACCGGAGCGATCAGCCAATAAAAAGGAGTGCAGGGCAGCCACAGCCACTGATACCAGATTCCCGACAGCCCGCTCGAGAAGCTCTTCGAGGCCACCCCCACGGCCTGGTCCGAGTGCGTCCCCGCGCCGAAACCGAACATCACCATCATGGCCTTGCCGAATCGCCGGGGCATGAAAAAGTCATGGCTCTGTTCTATTTTCCTGGCGCTCCAGAATCCGATCACGGCCATGCCGAGCAAGTACAGCACCAGGACGAAGATATCTGCAACGTGTAATCCCAACACAGCGATCATCCTTCACGGGCTTTGGGCGCCGAAAATGGGCTCAAAGAGACTATTGACAGCGGTCGTTTGAAGACTGAAAAAAACCCCGCAGCGCATCCTTTCACTACGGGGCAATGAAAAAGCAACACACGATACTCGAGGCCTGATATTTGATTTAGCGCATCGGAGAATAGCAGCATCGAGCATCACTCATTTTTTCTCACCTTTTTTCGGCAGTATGGGTTCGACCTGGAAAAGTCCCTGCTTGGACGATATTTTCCATTGTTTTTCCTGTTCGCCTGGCTGGCCGGCCGGCTTCTCGAGTTTCTTGACGCTGGTCTCGGTTCTTACCGGGATTCTGACCTCGACGCCGAGCCGCCCCAGCTCTCCGGCCACCTCCGGCTGGTTGGGATCAAGCTGGAAGCTGCGAACCAGATACTCCTTGGCCTGGACTTTGTCGCCCTTGCTCAAGTAGTAATAGCCGATCTGCTTGTTGACCCTGGCTGAATTCGGCGCCAGATTCAGCGCCTGTTGATAACACGCCAGGGCGTACTCGTCGAGTTGTTCCTTCTGAAACGCCATCGCCAGCCGAAGCGATTGCACCGCGGAGGGGGAAGCCTGCTTGATGTAAACATCGGCGTACGTCTTGCCCTTGGCCGCGTCACCACTCTCGAGAAACAGTTTCACCATCGCCGCCTGAGCCTGCGCGAGAACGGGATCGAAAGTCAGCGCGATGTTATAGTGATACTCGGCTTTCTGCAACAGCCCTTCGGCCTGATACAGTTGCGCCAGCTCGAAATGCGCTTGCGGATTCTCAAACTTGCGCTCCAGCTCTTTGAGCAGTTCAGCCTTCCTTGCCGCAGGCGGGATGTTTCGGGCCTGGTCAACTTTCGCGGCCCTTGTCTGCCCGCCGTTGCAGCCGACGAGCGACAAAGTACAATACAACGAAAGGAGAACTAACGTGAAAACAAAAACAGAACTGGAGCCAAAAGCGAAACATCCTGTTCTAATTCTTCTGCTCTTGACCTTTCCTGCCATTGCGGCCTCCATTGAGAGATCTCAGGTCCGCCTCATTTGCGAATTCTTGCCTCTGGCCATTGAAACGATTTGTATTTTCAATGACCGGGAAAACCTTTGCAAGAAAAATCTCAGACAATTCAAACAAAATGTGAATTTTTTCTTAACGCGCGATGTTCGAGACGCAAGCAACACCGTGGCGCAGAGTTCTGCTGTAATAAAACAGTCTGATGCAGCGACTAAGATAACGACGGCCGGATCACATGGCGGCGCAAAATGCGCTGCGCTTGGCGCGATGGAGAGCTCTGCAAATGGCCGGACATCGTTGAGCAAGTTCCGACGGAACCCTTAAGTGATTGATTGGCAGGCAATTATCGAAGAACACGGCCCGGCCGTGTGGCAGACGGCGCATCGGCTGCTGGGCAATCACGAAGACGCCGCTGATTGTTTCCAGGAGACTTTCGTCTCGGCGCTGGCTGTTGGCCGGCGCCAGCGCGTGCGGAATTTCTCGGCCCTTCTGACTCGGCTGGCCACCGCCCGCGCGATTGATCAGCTCCGCCGGCGATTTCGCCAATCGGGTTGCGGCCGGAGCACTGATGATGCAAGCGCCGTGGAAGAACATAAGGCCCCATGCCCCGCAGAACAGGTGCAACAACGGGAGTTGGCCGACCGGGTCCGGCAAGTACTGTATCAATTGCCTGCTCAGGAAGCGCAGGTCTTCTGCCTGCGATACATGAACGGTATGAGCTACCAGGAAATCGCTGGTGCACTGGGTATCAGTACAAACGCCGCCGGTGTCGTGCTACACCGCGCCAGAGCGAGACTGCGAGAGTTATTCGAGCTCTCGGCAAGAGAACAAGAGCGAGGTTAAGTTATGAAGGAAAAAGAAGATATCTTCGAGAAGGCTGTGGAATCGCTTAGAAACGAGCCGGTTCCGCCAGGTCCTCCACGGGAGATGGTCGATGCAACGATGGCAAAATTGGCGGAACGTTCGGGGCCGTCCGCTGTCGAGGACACGAGGAATCACGTACTGCAAACAGAACGGCTGAAGGCATTTAGAAGCTTCGGCAGAATCGCCGCAGCGGCGGTCGTGCTGATTGCCGCCGGTTATGCCATAGGCCGGTGGTCCGCCCCCCGGCCGCCGGATATGGAACAGATTCGAGCGGCTATCGAGCCCGCCATCTGCCAGGACCTGCTCGACGAGACCAGGCAGTACGTGCAGTTGTCCTTGGCGAACGGGTTTCTCCGGGTCGAGGATGAGCTGAGCGAGCAATACCGCCAGGACTTGAGCCGGGTGGCGATACAGACGCTGGCTGCTTCCAACACGGTCACAAGCGATCTGCTCACGCAACTCATCGAGTCCATCAACATAGCGCAAATCAAGGATCGACAGAGGGTTGCAGCCGCCCTTCAGCAGATTGAACTGAATCAACTGCGCGACAGGAACCAGTTGAGCAGCGCCTTTGCAACTCTTGCCATCCGAACCGAGGACGAGTTGATGCAAACCAAGAAAGACGTGGCACGCGTATTGTCCTATGCCCTGCCGGACAGCGCCGCCCCGTACGAATTCGAGAATTTGGATAATTCAAATGAAAGGAACAAGCAATGAACACCTTAGCCCGAACAATCATTGTATTTGTCGCTATCAGTTTCATAGCGGCAGGTTCCGTCCCGGCCCAAGATATTGCGGATGAAAACACCAGGGACGCTCTTGTGGCGCAGAGAGAAGCACAGGTCGCACAGATGCAGGCTCAGGCTGCACAAAGGCAGGCGGAAGCCGCGAGAAGGCAAGCCGTAGCAGTAGAAGCGGCCATAGCCCAAAACGCGCCGGCCGCTCCCGCGACAGTTCCGGTGCCGCCCGCGCCTCCGGCGCCAGTGGGCGTTTCTGCACCATACCTTTCGTTCAATCGCGGCCGGCCGTCGCAGACGGGTGGCGCCGGATCGGTTCTTGTGATACCGTCGGCAGAGATCAAGATTGAAGACGTCGTAGTCATAACCGAAGATATGAACGTCATGTCGCGTATCTTTGAGAAAGACCTGGAGCAGGCTCGCATCGCAACGGCACGCGGCGGCCTTTTCGTTTCCAGCCGTGACCCGCTGGTCGCCCTCATGGGAGGAGGAAGCGGCGCGATCGAGAGTTTGTACCTGCAGGGTTACGGAGCGTTGTTCCTGATGAAGGTGGACTTCCCGCTCTCAGCACCGCCTCAAGTGGAAGAAGAGCAGCAAACCGAGCAAAAGACTGATAGCGATCCTGTCTGGGACCAGATGCGACGGGAAATGTATGAGCCGCAAGAGGCCGCCAGAGCCAAGGCGAAGGAGCCGCAAGAGAAATACGACGCCGAGAAGGTCGAGAACCTCAAGACCACTCTGATTAACGCACTGAAGCACGCCGCAAACATCCGGAGCCTCAAACCGGACGAATCGGTGATTCTGTCCATCACCGGCAGCGGCGAGTCAGGCGGTACTCGCCCGACGGTACTGAGCAGTCGGTCAGTTTCTCTGTCCGGAAGAAACCAGGTCATCGTCCAGGAAAAGGACAACGACGGAAGAATCACAACCAGGCTCGTTCAGTCGCCTTCAACAGACGCAGTAGGGTCTTTCGGACCCACGATTCTTGTGATCCGAGCGAAGAAGTCGAATATCGACGAGTTCGCAAAGGGCAATCTCGATGTCGATCAATTCCGTCAACGCGCACAAGTACTCGCTTGCCCCTACGTGGGCGGAGAAAGCGGGCGTTTCGATGCCTTCAATCCCTACTTCTATGGAGGGCGCTATTAGTAGTACCAGGCCGGATTCTCACATGCAGACGGGCTGCGAGCGGTACCGGGTGCGAGGATTCCGGAAGCTCAGGCCTAGCTTGTTTGGCTCAGCCCTTTTTCCCCCCTCTGGAACTCGGCCGGTCCGGCAGAATAATCTCCAACACGTGACGGCAGGTCAGACGTCGAGGTTCTGGACTTCGAGGGCGTGGTCGCGGATGAAGTTTCGGCGTTTCTCCACGTCGTTACCCATCAAGATGCTGAAGAGCCGGTCGGCTTCGCCGGCATCTTCGACCTTGACGTGCAGCAATGTGCGCGTCGCCGGATTCATGGTCGTTTCCCACAACTGGTCGGCGTTCATTTCCCCCAGGCCTTTGAAACGCTTGATCTCGATTCCCTTGCCGCCTATCTGCCTGATGCCGGCGCAAATATCGCCCAATGAAGCAATCTCGTATTTTTCTTCGCCGTTGATGAGCTGAAATCTGGTTTGCAGCGCTTCGCCCGAAACGGCTTTGTCGGGTTTCAGCAGAAAATCCTTCAAATCAAGCCCGTACTGTTCCAGAAGCTGCGCATTAATCTGATTGATTCGGCCAACCTCATGAAGCTCCTCGGCAAGGATTTCTTCTTCCTCTTCGGCTTCTTCCGGCAAGGTCCTGGTCCTGGCTTTGATCTCGTCAAGCCGCTTTTCGTACACATCCCTGGTGTAGCAGATCTCTTCCTGGCCCTCAAAACAGATGCGAAACTGTGGCAGTCCGCCTTTGGCCGGATCGTAGTAAGCTTCAACGAAGTCCGCAAAGGGAATGCCCCGCCTGCTCAAGACGGCAATGACACGCTCGGCCTCAGCCAGGATTTTTACCAGCTCGGTCATCTCTTGCCCTTCAACGCGGCTCTCGCCGTTCTGGTTTATCGACTCGCCCGTTTTGGACTTCCCTGCTTTTTCGCTCTTGCCGTTTCTGATAACAAGCGCCGTGCCCTTCAGACCGCGGCCGATCATCTGCCTTCGCATCTGGCTTTCGCTCAGAACATACTCGGATTGCTTCTTGCCCTTGGCCTTGACCTCATACAAAGGAGGCTGAGCGATATAAATCATGCCGCTGTGAAACAGCTCCTGCATCTGCCTGAAAAAGAACGTCAGCAGCAGCGTCCGGATGTGCGCGCCATCGACGTCGGCGTCCGTCATCAATATGACTTTGCCGTATCTGCACTTGGCCACATCGAAGTCGTCGGTGCCGATACCGGTCCCCAGCGCACTGATAATGGTTCTGATTTCGTCGTGCGCGAGCATTTTTTCCAGGCGGGCCTTCTCCACGTTGAGGATCTTTCCCTTCAACGGCAGGATGGCCTGGATGTTCCTGTCTCGTCCCGCCTTGGCCGAGCCGCCGGCCGAGTCGCCCTCGACGATGAACACCTCCGTGGTTGCTTTTTCCCGGCTCGCGCAGTCCCACAGCTTGCCGGGCAGGTTGGCGGTGCTCAGCGCGCCCTTGCGTCGCGTCAGCTCGCGTGCCTTTCTGGCCGCTTCTCGGGCCGCCGCCGCCTGGATCGCCTTGTTCAGAATCCGTTTGGCCTCCGGGGGATGCTCTTCCAGATAATGGCCTAACTGCTCATTGACGACCGTCTCGACAAAACCGCCCACCTCCGGATTGGTCAGCCGGACTTTCGTCTGGGCCTCGAAATGCGGGTTGGCCAGTTTCACCGCCACGACGGCCGTCAGGCCCTCCCGCAGGTCGTCGCCGGTGGTGGCCTGGCCGTCTTTGACCAGATTGTTGCTTCTGGCGTAGAAATTCATCGTCCGCGTCAGCGCGGTCCTGAAGCCCGAAAGATGCGTGCCGCCGTCAATGTTGCGGATGTTATTGGCAAAGACCAGCACGTTCTCGGTGTACCCGTCGTTGTACTGCATCGCCACTTCGCAGCTCAACATCGCCGCGGAGTCTTCTTTCGCCAAGTAAATAACGTCTTTGTGGAGCGTCTCTTTGCCCTCATTCAGATGCTTGACGAAGGCTCTGAGCCCGTCTTCAAACTGGAAGACTTCCTTCTTCTTGTTCCTGTCGTCCTTGAAGGAGATTCGCAGCCCGCCGTTGAGATACGCCAGCTCCCGGATTCGCTTGAGCAGCGTATCGTAGGCGAATTCGGTATCGCCGAATATCTCTTCGTCGGGCTTGAAGACTATCTTCGTGCCGCGTTTGTCTGCGGAGCCGACTTCTTTGACCTCGCCCTGTGGCACGCCTCTGGCGCACTCGAAGTGATAGTGTTTTCCGTCCCGATAGATGTCGGCCTCAAGCCATTCGCTCAGGGCATTAACGACGCTTACGCCGACGCCGTGAAGGCCGCCCGCCACTTTGTAACTGTCGCTGTCGAACTTACCGCCGGCGTGCAGCTTCGTGAGCACGACCTCCAAGGCGCTGACTTTCGCTTCTTTGTGCATTTCAACGGGTATGCCCCGGCCGTTGTCCTCGACCGTGCAACTGCCGTCAACATGGATGGTTACGCTGATGGTGTCGCAGGTCCCGGCCAGAGCCTCGTCGATGGAGTTGTCCAATACCTCATAGACCAGATGATGCAGACCTCCCGGGCCGCGGTCGCCGATGTACATATCCGGCCGCTTGCGCACCGCCTCCAGCCCCCCAAGGATCTTTATCTTACTGGCGTCATACGTCTGTTCTGTCATATCAACTTTCCGCCTCTATTGTATATCGTCCGAGCAAATCGACAAACTTCTCGATTTTCCCGGGGATGCCCGTTCCGGAGCGTGCCGATGGCGAGTCACTCATCAGGCGACAACAAACTTAATCTTCGTCAACCGAACCTTCGGACATTGCCGCTGAAGCTCGTCGAGAAGCTCTGAGCTGCACAACTGCAGCTCGTATAAATAAGATGGCGAATCCACCTGCACGTCCAACTGGCCGCCGGCGATATCCTTAATTTCACAGTGCGCCGACAACTGGGCCGGCAGCAATCGCCCCCAGACTTCGGCGACCCGGCTGAACCTGGCCTGCCGCGGCATAACCTGCTCGTCCACAAGCTCCCGAACGGCCTGATCCAGCCTGACGGCGCTGTACGGTTTTCGCGCTGCCCGCCATTTAACAGCGTTGCGTAAACGTGTGTCCTCATCCATAGGGTTCACGGATCGATTCGTCCGCCGGCATCCGGTCGCTATGAGCTATCCCAGGTTGATGGGCATTAGGACATAGAGAAAATTCGTCCCGCTTTTGATCAGGCCCGGCCGGTCAGACTGGCCCAATTCCAATTCAAACTCCGGCGTCTTGATCGCCCGCAGCCCGTCCATGAGAAACTGCGGATTAAAGCCGACCTCAATCGGCTCGCCTTTGTAGCTGATCGGCATATCGACCTGCGCATCGCCGGTTTCCGGCGCCCGGCCCGAAAACACAATTTTCTCCGCCTGCACCGACAGCTTGATCCCGCGCGATTCCTCACTGGTCAGCAGCGACGCCCGGCGAACCGCGCTGAGCGTCGCCTCGGTCGAAAGGGTCAGCTTCTTGTCGTAATCGGTGGGAATGATGTCTTCGTACTTCGGGAAGTTGCCCTCGACCAGATTCGAGCTGATGACAACGTTCGCGCAGCTCAGAAGAATCTGATTATCGACGAGCTTGATCGCCACGATGTCTTTCTCGTTGGCGCCGATCTTATCCAGCAGGCTCATGGCCTTGGCCGGCACGATCAGGTTGGCCGGCGGTTCACCCTTGGGCGCCGAAGTCAGGTTGACCCGGGTGCGCGCCAGTCTTCGGCCGTCCGTGGCGACCAGCATGAGCTTCTTGTCCTTGATTTCCCACAGCACGCCGTTGATCGCGTACCGGCTGCTCTCCTTGGCGGTGGCAAAAAGGCATTGCTCGATGCCCGCCTGGAGGGTCGAGAGGGCAATTTTGATCTCGCCCGTGCCGTCGAAATCGGGCACGATCGGATATTGGCCGGGCTCCTGGCCATATATCGTATAGTGGCTGTCCGCCCCCTTGATCTCGCACGTGCCCTCGGCGGCCTCAAGGACCAGGACCTCATCGACGCTCTCGCGGACAATCGCCGCCAGGCGGTCCGCAGGGACGATGACCTCGCCTTCCTTATCGACCTGCACCTCGGAGATATGGTAGTTGATGCCGACCTCCAGATCCGTCGCGCAGATCCGGACTTCCTTGTCAGTGGCGACGATTTGCACGCAGCGCAGGATGGGTTTGGGGGTCCGGCTGGGCACCACGCTCGTCAGCAGGCCCAACGCCTCGGAAAGGGCCGCTCTGTTGAAATTTGCCTTCATAATAATCCTCTGTCTCAAACGGCAAAAAGGGTCAAAAACATCCGACTTCCACGCCAGGAAATTAGCAGTGTAACTTACACCAAAACCGCAGCGTTGGCAACTCTATTTTTCACAAAA
>DATKWR010000573.1:0-3857 GCA_035529475.1 Sedimentisphaerales bacterium
CCATTGTTTCCGAGCCGTTCGATGTTTCGTTTTTGCCACCACATCATCTTTTCGATACTTTTCGCAACGCTGAGCGTTTCGGCCGGCGCGGACCGGGCGGGCACTGTTCCCTGGGAAAGGCAGTACAAGATCAAGCCGGACCAGACGGACCGAATGACGCCCGCCGACGTGCTCGGTCCCGACGGGATTGTCTATCCCAACTGGACCAAGTGCGGCGTTCAGGGCGGCATCCCGCAGGTCAGAGCCGTCAATTCTATCGGGGATTTCGGCGGCAAACCGAATGACAACATCGATGATTCCAAGGCGCTGGCCCAGGCGTGTGAAGCCGCAGGCGCCAAAGGAGGTGGTGCAGTCCTGCTGGATGAAGGGACGTACTATCTCGACCGGCCTGTGACGGTTCGGCACGATAATGTCGTTATCCGGGGAAAAGGGCAGGACAAAACGCACCTGATCTTTCGCTACGCGGTTCCGCAGGACCGCGCGGTCTTTTACAGCCCCGCCCCAGGCGTACGGGTGGGACCGGACACACGGATCGAGATGCACGCCAGGCCGACGGGTCTGGCCACAATGACCATCATGATAGATGACACAGTCATCGGCACCTGGACCCGTGGCCAACACTCGGGCAATACGTTCAACTTCAACCAGTATGGGCGTGCAGCCATCGGCAAGGTACCCAACGGGCCGCACGTGCTCAAAGGCGTGGCCGAATACAGCAATGGGACAAAGCTCTCGGGGCAAATCCCCATCATTCTCGATTCGGCGTTCAAAGATAGCGAGCCGGTTGCGGACACGCGTGCTGCGATCACGTTCGCCGGAAAGGGCACCATCGGTGCCAAATTCGAGCTGGCCGAGGATGGAAAACGAGGGGACATGAAGCTGAAACTGCGAAGCACCGCGGGCCTTGCCGCGGGCGACTGCATTATGATCGAGGGTCCCGCCACTGACCGCTGGAAGAAGCTCACCAGGAACGCCTGCCTCTGGGGCACGTACCGCATGTACGAACTGGTCGTCACCGGTGTCGAGGGCAAGACCATCAGCGTCAGCCAGCCTTTGCGGATAGAGTTTCCCGTTATCGACGGCTCGTACGTTCAGAAGGTCGTGCCGATACAGCGTTGCGGCGTCGAGAGTTTTTCTCTGGAGCAGACCGAAAACCTCTGGATCAGCAGCGTGATCTTCTCGCACGGCTGGAACTGCTGGGCCAAAGACGTCACCATCAAAAAGTGCGGGCGTTTTCCCGTCTATGGCTCGGCGGCCAAGTGGTGCGAGATTCGCGATTGCGTCTTCGATGACGCGTGGTTCAAAGGGGGCGGCGGCACCGCCTACACCGGCTGGGACCGCTGCTGGGATTGCCTGATGGAGAACGTCGAGACCTTCAAGATGCGGCACGCCCCCTGCTTCCAGTGGGCGGCCAGCGGCTGCGTGATTCGCAAGAGCGTCTTCCATGAAAGCGACGGCCAGTGGCACGCTGGCTGGACCAACGAGAACCTCATCGAACAATGCGTCATCGAATCCCTCCAGGGTAACGGTGGCTACGGCTACGGCTTATGGGCCTCGCCCCCGGAAGACAAGGCGCACGGCCCGAACGGACCGCGAAACGCCGTCTATAATTGCGACGTCAGCTCGCCCAAAGCGGGCCTGTGGATGGGCGGCATGAACGAGAACTGGCTGATCCTCCACAACCGCTTTGTCGCCGACTCCGGGCCGGGCGTCTTCGCCAAGCCCACCAGCTTCGACCATATCATCAGAGACAACGTCTTCGTCGTCAAAGACGGCAAATCGCCGATGGTTTCATTAGCCGCACCCGACTGCATGGGAATCGAAGTAACAGCAAACACCCTCTACGGCGGCAACGGAAAAATAACCTCCGGCAAAGCCGAACCCGCCCTGGCCCAAGACAACAAGACGTTGCCAGCCGGCTCTGCCCCCCGACCAGCCCCCAAAGTGCCCTCGATCTACGAATGGCAACTGCAACATCAAAAGCCTTAGGCCGGAGGTGCGATTCTCTTGCCACAAAGACACCAAGACACGAAGGCTTATCTTGTTGTCAATTTCTTATTTGTGACTTTGTGTCTTTGTGGTTGAGTCGGCAATCGAAAGCGCGCGTAGGGTGCGATGAATCGCACCAATTCCGCTTGGTTCGCCCTGGCGCAGGTCTCACCACCCGAGCGCAAGCTTCTTCCATATTCCCGCCACATCGTCTGCAAATTCGAGGGCCCATTTACCCTCTTCGCTGGCGAGCGATCTGATTTCTATACCCATCGTCTCCGAGCCTTCGTCCAGTGACGCTCGTGCCATACTGGAAGAACTAAAGGCCAGCGTAAATCTGCCGATTAACTTTCCAAGATCAGCACCCATTCCATCGGCTATCGTCATCACTTTGTCGATCATCCAGTTCGCGTATGGTTGCGCCTTAAAGGCGCTCTCCGCCATTTCTATCATCTGCTCTTCGTTGAACTCGAACCTGTGGATTAGATAGCCATCCTCGGGTATGCACTCGTAGTAAATGGGTTCCCTGAATGGGAGGAGCTTCATTACGAGCGATTCCAGCGTAGCAAGATCCTCAAAGGAAATCCGTCCGGATTTGTACAAGGCTTCGATCTCGTCCAGTAGAGCCATCACATCGTTTGTCCGTTGCACGAGATTATCTACGTCCGTGACGAGATCCTCGATTTTATCTATGAGGTTCTTTTCCACACCTGATTTCAACGCAAGGCTCTCTACAATAGAAACAGTTGTGCCCTCAATGTCATCCAAGTCAGGAACATCGTCTTCATCCAATGGATCCGTTCCGATGATCTCTTCCAACCAGTCGCTGAACCCATCGTTATCATCGTCCGCATCCTCTTCATCAGGTATGCCATCATCATCTGTATCTGATTCGCCAAGAACAATCTCCACTTCAAGAGAGCCAATGTTGTCATATTGACTTGAGCCTATCGCATCCTCAATCCTGAATGTTATCGCTTCCCCCGTCCCGGTCCATTCGAGCCGATAAACATGCGTAGGACTATAAGTGTGAGCTGCGAAGTTTAGCCCGTCTGTTGTGCCCATCCAGTTACGCGGAATCTCATTTACCAAAAGATCAAGACAATCAACAAGTTCGGGATGGTCCACGTTCTCCACCCATGGCTCTGGTGGATTCGGTGAATTTCTTTGAGCCCACTCAGCATCAGCAAATCGCTCCCAGTAAGAATCATACTCAAAAGTCCCTCTGGCCTCAATTATATACACCTTCCCGGCCTCTAGTGGCGATGATGTCACAGTTGGCGTTCCATAGGATGGAACTTCAAGTACCTCTGCTTTTGTCTGGTAGTCCGCAAACAGAGAGGATACTGTCGCGACCACGACAATGCTGAAGAATCTAAACGATTTCACCTGCTTTTTCCTTTCAAAGTCGAGCTTTAATTTCGATAAGCAAAGACTCCATCCGTAGAACAATAAGCTTCCTGAATGCCTCTCTTTTTGAGTCAAGTATCTTCTATTCGTTTCGAAGCCCTGAAATGACGGTGCCGCTGCGGCAGTGTCCGTCACAGCTATCATCACCTCCTTCCATGTCGCGGCGCAATAAAAAGGGCACCGCTACATCGTGCCCATCTCAGGCCCGCCAGGGCCCACCAAAGACACGCAAGCGATGCCCCATTTCGGGGCACCGACTTCATGCGTTCTTTGGTTTTCAAACTGGCGGTTTCAGTTGGAACGCCTAAAACTCAGTGGAAAAAGTCACTTAATTGTCAAATAGCCTGCGCAACAAAGCGCGGTTTTTTCTCCCGACCCTCACCCCGCGAGCGTGCCCATTTCCCTCCTTTCTGTTGCCGCTCGTTCCACGTCCGGAGTATGCCAAATATGAATCATCA
>DATKWR010000574.1:0-3548 GCA_035529475.1 Sedimentisphaerales bacterium
TTAAGCACTCTCGTACAGCATGACACAAGTCGGGGTCTAATGCGGATGAGAGGAGTCGAACCTCCACGGGCGTAAGCCCACAGGCACCTGAAGCCTGCGCGTCTGCCAGTTCCGCCACATCCGCGGCTGGTGATTATTCACCATTTACCATTTACCATTCACAACCATCAATTTTATCATCCCGGCCGGCTTCGTCAAGGGTCTGGCTCCATAGCCGGCGAGAAATTCGCACGGGAGTCCCATAATCAGGCTGTGCCCCCGCAAAAGGCTCGATTTTTTCCCAACAGCCCGCTTTGGTCGGAGATTCGTAATATTTAGGTGAATCACAGCGGCCAATCGTCCGAATCTAAAGAGACCAAAAAAACCGCGCCCGCCGCGCCCTCGGCGTGGCAAGGCCCATTTTTTGTCTGAAGCGGTTTTTGTTGTATATTTTAGTTAGAAGCGTGCGAATAGAAGTATTTAGTGCGGAGGTGAATGGAAACGGATGGACTCTGTGCAGACAGCCCCCGGGGTTCCTGATACCCAAGCCGGACTCCTTTTCGGCGAGCTGCTCGTCTCCAAGGGTCTGCTGACTCAGGAACAACTGCTGGACGTTCTGAATCAGCAGCGCGAGCGGGGTGGCCGGCTCGGGGAGGTTCTGCTCCAGCTCAAGCTGCTGGACGACAAGGCAATCACCGCCGCCCTCGCCGAACACTTCTCGATGGAATACATTCACTTCGACGACGCCCACCAGATGGACACGATCGATCGGGACATCGGCCGAGCGCTGCCGGAGAGCATCGCCAAGCGATTTTGTCTCGTGGTGGTCGCCGAGGAAGACAATCACGTCGTCGTGGCGATGGCCGACCCGCTCAACGTGGTCGCGATCGACACGGTGACCTTGAAACTGAAGCGTCCGATCCGTCCGGCGATCAGCTCGCCCCGGGAGATTCAGCGGGCGATAGAGCTGATCTATCACGGATCGGACGTCGAAGAGCAGCAGCTTCGCAATCTGGTGGAGATCGAGGTCCGCGGCGATAAAGAGGATGATATTCTTCTGGAAGACATCGTGGAGCCGGAGAACACGGGTGAGGACGCGGCGAACAAAGCCCCCGTGATTCGGTTCGTCGATCTGCTGATGAGCCAGGCCGTCAAGACCCGCGCCAGTGACATTCATATCGAGCCGCAGGAACAATCGACCGTCGTTCGTATGCGCGTCGATGGGATTCTGCGGGACATGGTCCCGCCGGCCAAAAGAATGCAGGCCGCCGTCATCGCGCGGATCAAGATCATCGCGCGAATGGACATTGCCGAGCGCCGCTTGCCGCAGGACGGCCGATTCAAGATGAAGGTCTCCGGGCGGGCCATCGACGTGCGCGTCTCGACCATCCCGACCATCTACGGGGAAAAAGTCGTGATGCGAATCCTGGACGCCTCGGCGGTGAACCACGACCTGGACCAGCTCGGGCTCGAGCCCCGGTATCTCAAGGAGTTCAAGGAGAAACTGTCACAGCCGCACGGCATTATCATCGTCACCGGCCCCACCGGCAGCGGCAAGAGCACGACGTTGTACTCGGCGCTGCGCTATCTGCACGATCCGACCAAGAACATTACAACGGTGGAGGACCCGGTCGAATATCGCCTCGCCGGCATCAACCAGATTCAGGTGAAACCGGAAATCGACCTCGATTTCGCACGGTGCCTTCGGGCCATTCTCAGACAGGACCCGGACATCGTGCTCATCGGTGAAATCCGGGACAAGGAGACCGTCGAAATCGCCATCAAAGCCTCTTTGACGGGTCACCTGGTACTGAGCACGTTTCATACGAACGACGCGCCCAGCGCGATCAGCAGACTCTTGTACATGGGCATCGAGCGCTACCTGCTGGCTTCGGCGTTGAACATGGTCGTTGCCCAGCGCCTGGTCAGGAGAATCTGCGAGCGTTGTAAAGAGCCCACCACGTTGAGTGAGGAAGTGCTCAAGCGGATGGGCATAGACGGGGAGAAGGCCAAGAGCGCCGTTTTCTATCACGGTCGGGGCTGTCCAGCCTGCGGCGGGACAGGCTACCTGGGCCGATTGCCCATCTTCGAGTTCCTGGACGTGGACAGCGAAATCAGCGAGAAGATCGTCCTGGGTGAACCCGAATCGAAGATACGGGCGGCCGCACGTGCAAAGGGGTACGGCGGCCTGCTTGAAAGCGGCGTAGGCAAAGTGTTGCAAGGTCTGACAACGGCCGAAGAGGTCCTCGAAGCGGCTTTCACGGGAAAAAACTAACGCGGCTGCACCGCCGGGGAAATAAGGACATTTTAGACAAGCGAAGGTTAAGCACATGAAAAGCTACGGGTATGTCGCTCGAGATTCGAGGGGAACGCAGAAAAAGGGATTCGCTCAAGCGATCTCTTCCACCGAAGTACTCAATCAGCTTCGCGAGCAGGGATTTACACCCATCTCCGTCAAAGAGGTCGCTCAGACGACGAAACCGAAGGAACGAGGCCATCGCAAGCGCATCAAATCGGCGGATCTGGCAGCCCTTTGCTGGCAGTTGTCAACAATGCTCCAGGGCGGAATTCCCATTACGACGGCCCTGGATATCATCGGGGAGGACACGGACAACCTTCAGCTTCGAATGATTCTGCGCCAGCTCTCGGAAAAGGTCAAGAAAGGCCAGCCTTTCTCGGAAAGCGTCGCCGAGTTTCCGAGGGTTTTCAACCGCCTGGCCTGTGCCATGGTCATGGCCGGCGAAATCAGCGGAAATATCGCAAGTGCAATGGGCAAGCTCGCGCAGTATTTCGAGAATCGCGACAAACTGGCCAAGAAAGTCAAAGGCGCGATGGCGTATCCCATCTTCGTGCTCTCCTTTATCATCCTGATCGTCATCTTCATCATGGCTTTCATCGTCCCGCGGTTCCGCAAGATATTCGACCAGATCGGCGGCACGCTGCCAGCTTTTACCCGGGGCTTCATGGGCTTCTACGACGTTCTGCGCTATAACATTATTTATATTATCGTCGCTGTGTTCGTTTTGATCGTCCTGACCAAGCTCGCCTACAGGACCAAGAAGGGCCATTATACATTCAGCAGAATCCTGCTGGCAGTGCCTATGTTTGGAAAAATATTCAGCCAGGCGTTCGTGGCCACGTTCTGCAGGACGACGTCCACATTGCTGGCCGCGGGCGTCTCGGTGCTTGAAGCATTCAATATTCTCACCGGAATGACGGATAACGATGTCATACGATCCGCCGTTCTGAAAGCCAGGGAGAATATTGTCGGCGGCTCGAACATTTCTCAGAGCATGAGCTCAGCAGGTTTTTTCCCGAATATGGTCATCAAGATGATCCAGGTCGGCGAAGAAAGCGGGTCGCTGCCGGAAGTGCTTGAGAAGACCAGCGAGCATTACGAGCGAAAAATCGATGCGGCGATTACCACGCTGATGAGTCTTCTGGAGCCGGTCATGATTATATCGGTCGGCGGAGTCGTATCGGTTGTCGTTATTGCACTGTATCTGCCGATCTTCACGATGTCGGACATGTAGGGGGCACGGGCAATCGTCGATTTGCGAGGCTCGCTC
>DATKWR010000575.1:0-2435 GCA_035529475.1 Sedimentisphaerales bacterium
TGTTGAGCATCGCGTGCAGGGGCACGGCACGCTGGGCCAGCTCGGGCAGGACGAGGTTCGACGGGTGGCAGACAATCTCCGCGCCGCGCAGCGCGAGGATGCGCCAGACCTCGGGGAACTGCCAGTCGAAGCAGATCAGGACGCCCACCTTCGCCCCGCCGACGTCGAACACCGGCAGGCCGAGGTCGCCCGGCTCGAAGATATCCTTCTCGTTCCAGAACAGGTGCATCTTGCGGTAGCTGCCGAGCGCTCCCCCCGGGCCGATCAACGCCGCCGAATTATAGAGCTTCGCCCCGTCTTGCTCGTTGAATCCCGCGACGACGTGGAAATTTCGCTCTTTGCACTTCTGCGCCAGAAAGGCGAGAAACCTGCTCTCCCCGTAACTCTCCGCCAGCTTCAATGCCTGCTCCCGGCTCGCGAAGTTGTAGCCCGTGCTGCACAATTCCGGCAGGACCACCAACTCCGCCCCCGCGCACTCGTCGAGATATTTATCCAGTTGGGCGATGTTGGCCTCGATATCGCCGAACACCGGCGCGAACTGCACGTAACCGATTTTCATCGATGTTTACCTTCCAAATTTATCGTTCCTCTCAAACAACATGGAATCACTTTTAGGTAGTTTAGAAAGGTTAGCAAACGCGTTCAGGCATGTTGTAACCTTTGTTTTACAGGTGCTTTGTCCTCAATCCTTTGTGGTATATAAAGCCAGAAGTTGAGAGGATCACGAGGATTTGCAGAATAGAGTCCGCGACTTAATTTGACTGATACTTGAAATTTTCTCTTCTCAGATTCCTGACAAATATGATGAAGTATTGGCAGTCGCTTTTCGTCGCTCTTGCTTAAAGGTATCCTCTCCAAACCAAGATCATTACTATCGAACAACGTTAGATTCACATCATGGTCTTCTTTCCACTGGAAATACTTTTCGACAGCGGGATATGAATAAGTAGATAATCCGGCGAACATGTCTGCTAGTTGGACTAGTAAGTATCTATTCGATGAAACCAGGCGTATCTCTTGGATATTGTAGAACTCACGAAAACTCTTTATCTCACCGCATTGTGTTAAAAGGTTTTCATCGCTAGCCCATCTTTTCCAATACAGACATCGCTCCAATGTTAACCAGTCCACTGCCTTTTGTTCATCTGGGCATATCAACCAACTTGAGCCGTCCGGCCAGCGCTTCTTTAGTACGTTGCGAAATAAATGGTAGTACATTCGCGCGAAGTTAGCGTAGTCATCTCTACCAGATACGGTACTATGCCTCGAATCCTCAATATCCCAAATCAAAACATCCACGCGCATACGATCACATCGTTCAAAGAAGAAATCGGCAAGGGTGATACCTTGACGTTGGTTAGCTTTTACCCACTTGAATTCTCTTGTGCCTAAATCTTCCCTTATTGCATCCAGTTCATTGTGGAAAATGCGAGCGTCTTCAACAATTGCTGATACTAAAGCTATCGAACGATAACGCCCCTTATTCCAATTCGACTCGTCAGCGAATGCGACATGTGTATACATGATCGCGTGTCATTCCTCCGCAATTCCATCGAGACGTTCGGTAGGGAGCTGTCTTTTGTGAGGCTTGCGGTATTCATCGGGAACGGGAGGTAGTTCGTCGGCGCGGAAACAAGGACCGTCTATTACTTTCTTCAACAACTTCGCTTGCTCAGGATAGCCCGTGACTGTCGCCTCAAGCACCCACAAAAGTTCAAGCAATTCCGTGGTGAATTGAGCGATCCAGCGCTCGGGGCGGATGTCGTCGAGCGGCGAGGATTTCCGTCCCGCTCCCTTCTTCATCCGGTACTTGAGCCATGACTGCACGACCTTGAGGCCCGATACCTCGAAATTGAATACCTCGGATTCGACGGGGCGGAACTCGCCTTTTCCGACGCGCAATGTCCTAGTCGTGTCGTTGTATTCGAATGACTCCGGATAATCGTCCGGATCGCCGGGGACGGATTTGACGCACCTGGTGGAACCGGAAGGAACCCGTCCGCGTTTTTCCCCCTCGGGGATGTAACGCTCGCCGTAAGTGTGCAACCAGAGCAGCCGTGCGCCGATGGCGCGGACTTTCTCGAACAACTCCGCGTCCTTTGTTATCGGCACTCTTAACTCTCGCGTCCCGAGTTCCTTCGAGAAACTCTCTGTGAAAGCCGAATGCGCCAGGGCACCGTAGATATAAGCCAGGAAATCCTCCGGCGTCACTGCGCGTCCATATTCCTTTTCGAGCAGATCAAGCAGACCAGGAAGAATATTCGCTTCGGTTGCATCGGCAGTGCGGTAGAGGGGTACAATATCTTTTGCGCCTCGACCCGAGAAATGGTCAAGATCTGGTATCACAGCACAAGCTGTAAGCGCCGGACCATTACCAAGGAATTTTGTCAGGAGACTTGTCAGATAAATCTGCCGTTCGCTATGTGCGCGCCAGA
>DATKWR010000576.1:0-3153 GCA_035529475.1 Sedimentisphaerales bacterium
CGTCACGTTCATTCTCAGCCCTTCTTCTCACTTATCCCCCAGGTTGTCTTTGACCAGAGACGCTTCCAGCTCATTTTGTTCACCGGTTGTATCTACCAGGACGTTATCCGAGAACAGCACGTGCGTGCTCGCTGCCCCTTCAAGGCTCAGGGCCTTCGGCCGCAGGCCCGAAAACAGGTTCCCCGTCACGGCGATGCCGGATGTACCATTCAGGGCTATCCCGCCGGCCTGGCGGTCGTTTTCCGCGCGCTTGAGCTGGTCGGCACCGATGTAGCTGTCGCAGAAATTGTTGCCGGTCACGGCGATGCGTCCGCTCTTGGGCCCGATGCTCAGTGCGTCCTTACCCACGATCGTGAAGGTATTGGCGCTGACGGCGCAGCCGTGCGCATCCCGCAGCGCGATTCCCCCCGTCTGCTCGTGGGCGATCACATTGGCGCTCAGCGTGATGCCGTAGCAGTCCCGATCGAGCACGATAGCGGTGCCCTTGCACTCTTCGATCATGTTGCCTGCGACGACCGAGCCGTAGGTGTTCTCGATGACGACGCCATCGCCGAGATGGTCGTCGAGGCAGTTACCCGTCATGCAGAGATTAAAACCGTCGGTGAACCGGACGGCGTCCTGGTTCTCCTCGAACTGGTTCGCCGAGACGACAACGTCGTGACAGCCGACGGCATTCAGCCCCGTTTTTTTGTTGTAGGTGATCAGCGAATTGCATATCCGCGGGTCTTCGTAGCAGAAGTGTAGCAGGATGCCGTCGCCGCCGTGATAGCTGACGGTGACGCCGTCGATAAAGACCTCGTTGATCCGCCGGGCCTCGATGCCGTTGCCGCTTTTTTCGTTGCCGGTGATGCGGAAGTTGGCTAAGCGAATCCGCCACAGTTCAGCCTTGCGATTGTCGCCGCCGCTGGGGTGCTGGAGGACCAGCGCGCTCTTGCCCTCGGTATTGACGTTCTTGATGTGCGTGGCTGTACCCGCGCCTTCGATAAGAACATCGGACCTGGTCACCTTCAAAGGCTCACTGATTTCGAACGTCCCCGGCGGCAAACGCACGACGCCGCCCTCCTCGGGCAGCGCATCCAGCGCCGCCTGAATCGTCGGATAGCTCGCCGCCTCGATAACCGCCCTCGCCCCCGGCAGCCGCACAGCCGTCGAATCCCGGTCTCCCGCCAGACCGCTCGCAATGCAAAAAACGCCCGCCATCGTCACTGCTACGACGATCACTGTTACAGTCCGGTTCGTTCGTTTCATTTTCTCTCTCCTGAGCTTTGTGCTACTTACAAAAGAACAAAGCGGCGTATTACTCGATTCAAGCAATCCGCCGCTGCCAAAAACTTGTTTTGCACTATCAGGCCTGGCCGGCCGTACTACTGGCGCGATTTTGCCAGCGACTTCTTTGCTGCTTCGACGACGTTCGCAGGCGTGATGCCGAATTTCTCGAAGCAGACTTTGCCGGGTGCGGAAGCGCCAAACGACGACATTCCAATGAATGCACCTTTTTCGCCTAAGTATTTGTGCCAGCCCTGATCGACGCCCGCTTCGACACCGACCCTGGCCTTGACGGCGGGTGGAATCACCGAATCCTTGTAGTCCTGGGGCTGCTTCTCGAAAAGCTCCCAGCAGGGCATGCTCACGACCTGTGCGGCAACCCCTTCGGCCGCCAATTTCTCTGCGGCTGCCAGAGCAACGGAAACCTCCGAGCCGGCGGCCAAGAGCAGCACATCGGGCTTATCAGCGCCGGCCAGCACGTAAGCGCCTTTGCTCAGATTCGCAGCGGAACTGTACTTGCTCTGGTCCAGGACAGGCAGCCCCTGCCTGGTCAGAAGCAGTGCGACCGGCCCATCGCGATGCTCCAGAATGTATTTCCACGCCTGGGCGGTCTCATTGGCGTCGGCGGGACGGATGACCAGCAGGTTCGGTATCGCGCGCAGCGCCGCCATGTGCTCAACGGGCTGATGGGTCGGGCCGTCCTCGCCTAAGCCGATGCTGTCATGTGTGAATACGAATATGGTCGGATACTTGGAGAGGGCCGCGACGCGAATCGCGCCCCGCATATAGTCCGAGAATACAAGAAACGTTCCGCCGTAAGCCCGCGTCAGGCCACTCACGGAAATTCCGTTCATGATGGCGCCCATTGCATGTTCTCTGATCCCGAAACGCAGATACCTGCCGTCGCGGGCATTCTTTTGGAAGTCTTTTGCGCCCGACCAGCGGGTATTGTTCGAGGGCGTCAGATCGGCCGAGCCGCCCAGGATCAGCGGCAATTTCGGCATAAGAGCATCCAGGACCTTGCCTGATGCCTGGCGGGTAGCAAGGGGCTTGTCCGGCGGAAACTTGGGCAGGATCTCATCGAGCGCCACCGGCAACTTGCCTTCGGCGGCCTCCTGGAACTGTTTGGCCAGGTCGGGATACGCCTGCGCGTAACGGGCAAACAACTTGTTCCACGACGCTTCAGCCTTCTTGCCCTTTTTGCCGGCTTCTTGGATATGGGCCTGAACTTCATCCGGGATGTGGAAGCTTTTCTCCGGGTCCCAGCCGAACCGCTGCTTGATGAGTCTGATTTCGTCGGCGCCCAAAGGCGAGCCATGCGCTTCGGCCGTATCCTGCATGTTCGGACTGCCGTAGGCAATGTGCGTGCGGAGCTTGATCAACGTCGGCCGCTGCTTTTCTTTCTTGGCGTTCTTCAGCGCCTTCTCGAACGCGGCCATATCATTGCCGTCGCCTTCGACCACGCGCACGTTCCAGCCGTAGGCTTTGTAGCGCATGGCCCTGTCTTCGGAGAATGAAAGATCGGTGCTGCCGTCGATGCTGATGTGGTTGTCGTCGTAAATGACAATGAGATTATCCAGGCCCAGATGTCCGGCCAGAGAGCTGGCTTCCGAGGCGACCCCTTCCTGCAAATCACCATCGCTGGCGATGACGTAGATTTTGTGGTCGATGATGGGAAATCCCTCGCGGTTGAAGTGGTTCGCGAGGTATTTCTGTGCGATGGCCATCCCAACGGCGTTGGAAATACCCTGGCCCAGCGGGCCGGTCGTGACCTCGATGCCGCAATCGGGGTCGTATTCCGGATGGCCGGCGGCCTTGCTGCCCCACTGCCGGAAGCTCTTCAACTCATCCAGGCTCAAACAATAACCGGTCAGGTGCAGCAGCGAG
>DATKWR010000577.1:0-11701 GCA_035529475.1 Sedimentisphaerales bacterium
GTTCCATTCGATCGTATGCTGTCCCGCTTCGAGCCGACCGGCCACAAGCGTGGTCACCTTCTGCCCCGTGATGTTGTAAATCTCCAGCCTGACATCAGCGGCCTCCGGCAAACTAAGACTGATCTGAGTCGTCGGGTTGAACGGATTGGGGTAGTTGCAAAGCAGAGCCGATGCGGCCGATGGTTCCTTCCAATCAGCGAGGTCTGCAGGCGGTTCCTCGCCGTTGCGGATGATGACGCAGTCGGTGCCTTGTATCAGCGTGCCGTCGTACAGTTCCCCGGTGATCGTCAGGGGGATCACATCACCGTCGTACACCTCGCCAAGCGCCGCAACAATCGCGAGCCTGTCGAACTTCAGGGTCAGGTCAGGGTAGCCGTCAGGGTCGGCAGTAGTGCATTCACATTCGTCAGCGTCCTCACCTACCGGCGTGCTGACATCTTCTTTGCTCCAGCGGACAGTGGGGACACCTTCCAACAGCACCGTAGCTGGGTCAATGGTCGTGACATCGAATTCCGCGGTTCCCAGAATCGCTGCCCGTAAGACGGGCTTGAATGCCTGGGGTCCCTGGGGCAGAGCTTCTTGGCGTGGAGAAGTCCACCATCTACCAGTGGACGCACCAGGGGTTTATTCCGCATGTGAAGTTGGGGAAGTTGGTGAGGTTTAGGGAGGCTGATGTTATGAAGTGGCTCGACGGTAAGTCGGAGGCTGGGCGAAAGAAACTGAAGGTAGATGTTCGGGAGTTGGGGGTTTGAACCGGCCAGTGTGGCAACAACCGCTTAATGTGTTCTGTCGGCTGCAAGTGCTGGTGGGGACCGGGTTCGATTCCCCCCACCTCCATCAAATTAACTCATTAAAAGACAAGCGGTTGTCAGAGGGGTGGGGTATGATGCCTCCGTTCCCTCGATTCATATTTGCATATCTCCCAATACCCCCCAATAACGTGGTATCATTTCGGTCCCGATTTGGTAACGGTCGTGCTTGCCTCAGTTTAAGTTGCAGCGTGGAGCACTCTTGCGTTTCTTGTGAGGTAAAGCAAATATCCGAATGAGGATTCATGCCCATGACGGCAGATGAATCACATGATGATCGGACCCAGACTCATGTCGTCCTGACCAAAGGCACCGCGGTTTCGCACTATAGGATCATCGAAAAGATCGGTTCCGGTGGGATGGGTGAGGTCTACCTTGCTGAAGATACTAAACTCGATCGCAAGGTGGCTCTGAAGTTTCTGCCCCCCCATCTGTGTCAGGATGAAGACTGTCGCAGGCGTTTCACCCGCGAAGCTCAGGCGGCGGCAAAGCTGGATCACGCAAACATAGTAGCAGTGCATGAAGTGGGGGAATTTCAGGGCCGACCGTTTTTCTCCATGCAGCATATCGACGGATGCTCCCTCCGAGAAGTCATCAAGCAAGGTAAGCTGACAGTCACGGAGACTATAGCCCTGACTATACAGATCTGCGAGGGACTGCAGGAGGCACATGAGGCCGGCATCATCCATCGGGACATCAAACCATCGAACATCATTATTGACCGAAAGGGTCGACCTAAGCTGCTTGATTTTGGCCTTGCTGCGATAAAAGGTACCGACAAGCTGACCAAGACCGGTTCGACTCTTGGCACTGCGGGGTATATGTCTCCTGAGCAGGCTGAAGGCAGGCAGACTGATCAACGGTCTGATCTGTTTTCACTCGGCATAGTTTTGTATGAGATGATTGCGGGTCGGCGACCGTTCGATCGGGAGAGCGATATTGCCACCGGAAAGGCTATCATCACTGAAACACCGGAACCGTTGACGAGATACAAGTCAGACTTGCCGGAAGGCATGCAGCAAATCGTTGATCGAGCACTGGATAAGAATCTCGAGACGCGATATCAGACAGCTTCCGGCTTGCTTGCCGATTTGAGGCGGCTGGTTTCATCAGAGAATATCGGTGTTCCGCGGCCGAAGAGGATATCAAAGCCGGCGCTGATTTCAGGACTATTAGCCCTGGTAATAGTCGTGGTATGGGGTGGTCCTCAGATCAAGAGTTGGCTGGCTCCGTCACGGGCGTCAGCAAAATCCATCGCGGTGGTGGATTTTGACAACGTTGGATCAGAGGAGGACGCCTACCTGGCTAGCGGGTTGGCCGAGGAGTTATCTATTAAGCTGAGACAATTGGAAGGGGTCCAGGTTGCCAGCAGCGCTGATATCCGCCGTCTGGCCAAGGAGAATTTGCTGCCGCGGGAGATTGCCTCTCGCTTGAAGGTTCAGTACGCCCTTGGTGGATCTCTCCTCCGCCAGGATAGCCTCGTCAGGGTCAATGTCGAGTTGATCGACAAGGAGTCGGGCAAGGTCGTTTGGTCAGATCAGATAAACAAGCAGTTCACGGAGATATTCCAGTTCCTTGACGAAGTATCGCTCAGGATCGCGCAGGCTTTAGAGGTGCGTTTTACGCCGGTCGAAGAAGCTGCCTTGGTGGCAAAGCCTACTGATAACACCGGGGCATATGATCATTACCTCAGGGGTCGCCATTACTACTACAATATTACGTTCAGGGATAATGAACTTGCGGAAAGGGAGTTCGAGCAGGCACTACAGCTAGATCTTGATTACGGGCTTGCACTGGCTGGTTTGGCGGATGTGTATGTGCAACGCTATAAAGAGTCGTTTGATTACGATGTATATTGGTTGGATACTGCCAAGGCTCTGATTCAAAGAGCGCTTATTCTCGAGCCACAACTACCCGAAGCATATGAGTCTCTGGCTGAGCTGTATCTGCAGCAAGACAACCTAACCAAAGCTGGTGAGGCTGCCGAGAAGACGCGAGAGCTGAGACCCGATTGGGACGAGCCATTTATCCACCTGGGCGATATCTTTAGAAGTCGCGGATTAAGAGATACGGCGATCTTACTGTACAACCGAGCGATCAGTCTGCGTCCCAACGTGGATGCTCTGTGTGGCAAAGGTGAAATTGCTCTGACACGCGGACAGATGGACTTGGCTGAGTCCTTGTACAAAGCAGCCAGCGAATTGAATCCTTATCATGATCGCCCGTATCTTTTGCTGGCGTCGTTGTACGCGGAATCTCATGAAGGTGAAAGAGTGGATTCACTCCTTCGACGTGCTATTGAAGTACGACCCGATCATATCACAGGGTACGAGGAACTGAGCTATAGGATATACCGACGGGGGAGCACTCAGGAGGGAGAGGACCTACTAAGAGAGTTTGTTGGGAAGTATCCGTATAACTGGCACGGTTATCTGGTTCTACATAACTATGTCGGTTTCATGAGGTTGGACATTCAGGCTGCTCATCCGATTGTTGAAGATGCTGCAAGGAACAATCCGCGACAAGCTTGGGCATATGTGTTCCTGGCTTACACGTATGCGCTAATGGCGAACCCTGAGGCGAACACAAATAAAGCTCAGACGGCCGAGGAAAAGGCGATAGCTGCAATCCAGACAGCTCTTAAACTGCGTCCTGGCAATGGTGAGATCCTGGACTGGGCAGGATTTGTGTATATTAAGCTTCGGCGGCCCAACGAGGCCACTAAGTTTCTCGATCAAGCTCTGCAGTCCGGCCCTCTTTCCAGCGACGGGCTGAATTCCATCGCATGGAGTTTTTACGCAATGGGGGAATACGAGAGAGCTGTCGAGGTTTCGCTTAAAGCCGTTGCACAGTCCCCGGGAGTGGCTGAGTATTACACTGACTTGGGTTTGCTTATGGAGGATGTTTATAGGTCTAATGAGTACCTTAGCATCATCAAGGAAGCTGCTAGTAGATATGGTGATGATCCCGATTTCTTTGTCTATCTTAGCGAGGCACAACGATCGGAAGGTCAATTTGAAGAAGCTATCGCATCAGCAAAACGCGCACTCCTCGTGAAGCCAAGGCACGTTACACTCCTTCATCTGGGAGTATCGCAGTGGCTCTCTGGCGATGTCGACGGCGCTCTCAGTACTTTCAGAAGAGCTTCTGACGAGAGTTCTTCCGGACATTGGATAGTAGGAGTTCTGAAATCTGAGGGAAAGTGGGACGAAATAGAGTCGTACCTCAAGACCATCAAGGAGCCGCGACCCGACCAAGTGTCAGGGGTCGCTCAATGGGCTGAGGTCGCCGTTCGATATTACATGTCGATGCGAAGGTACGACGATGCTCTGAACGTATTGAAGGAATTCAAAAGTAGTGGCAACGAGGTTCAGCCCATTTTCAATTCTATGCTGGTGGCAATGTGCTACGCACGGAAAGGGCAAATAGACGCCGCTAGCCATATTCTGGTTGAATCGGCTGAAAGATCTTCGGAAATAGAGCGGAAGGCCATCATGCTTGAACAGGCTCTGCTGCGGGCAGCTGTAGAGCATGATATAGACGGCGCGCTTAACCTGGTAAAAAGTGCGCGGAGAGGGACGGACATACCGGACAACGCGATGAACAGTCAGATCCTTCGCCTTCAGCATGCCGCCGGTTACCTAGATGACGCGGCCAGGACAATTGAATTATTCGGTCCCAGGAGCAATTGGGACGGAGGTGACTTATACAGAAAGGCTCAACTGGCCGCGGTTTTAGACTTAAGAGACGCTGGTCTATATCTGGATCAGGCGATCACCCATCTTGCCCGTATCTCACGCGCCCACCTTTACTGGAATCCTCAGTTTGGAGCCGGCGTTAGCTTTTATGCCTTGGCCCTGAGCCGTGCCGGCAGACATGCTAAAGCTCGAAGAGAGGTTGAGCGGGCACTGAAACTCGAGCCAGAGCGCGAAGACATCGCCTATAACGCTACCTGCGCCTATTCGCTTCTTGGTGATACTACTCTGGCGCTACAGTGGCTACAAACAGCGGTCGAACGCGGCTATCTCGAACTCTGGTGGGCGCGGGTTGACCCTGATCTTGATCCGTTGCGTAATCTCCCCCGCTTCAAAGCGATCATGAATAACTGGGACGGTCGCATAAAGACCATACTCGCCAGATCCGGCAAGAAGAGTGAATGAGCAGAGACGACGACAGAGACAACGACCTCACAGAATCGATGGGCGATTTTGGTGAAAAGCCCGACCGGCCACGTATAGAGAAGCTGGGGCACTTCAAGATAGAGGCGACTCTGGGTTCCGGCGGCATGGGGACCATCTACAAAGCCTATGACGAGTCGATGAAGCGGATGGTGGCCCTCAAGGTGCTCCATCGCTCTCTGGAGATTTCAAAAAGGAGCCACACTCGTTTTGTCCGCGAGGCCTGGATCGTTGGCCAACTGGACCACCCTAACATTATCAAGGTCTACTCCCGTGGCGAGGAGAACAAGGTTAGTTACCTGGCCCTGGAGCTGGCCGATGGCGGGTCTCTGGCTGACGTCATCCGGGATACCAGGGCGCTGAAGCCGTCCGCGAGCGATGCCAGCGATACTCTGTCGCGCCAGTATATCCATACCACCCTTGAGAAGTTTGTCGAGTTAACCGGGGCCCTGGAGCACATCCACAGCAAGGGTTTCATCCACCGCGATATCAAACCGCACAATATCCTGCGTACCGGTCCCGATCAGAAATACAAGTTCACCGATTTCGGGATAGCCCACGCGGAGGACATGACCCGGATGACCAAAGCTGGGGATTTCATAGGCACGGTCAGGTATATGTCCCCGGAGCTTTTGGCGGCGCATCGGGCTGGGATAGATAAGAGGACTGACATCTACTCCCTGGGGGTGACGTTATATGAGGCTCTCACCCTGTCGCTTCCCTTCAGTGCGGACAGCGAGGAGCGGCTGATCCGTGAGATTCTTTCCGGGCACAGTATCCCGGCTCGCCGGAAGAATAGGTGGCTGTCTCGGGACCTTGAGACGGTTTTGATGAAAGCTTGTCATCATGATCCGGACCTGCGGTATCAGACGGCGGCCGATTTTGCCGAAGACCTTCAACGTATCATCGACGGCCGGCCGATTCTGGCGAGGCGTCCGGGTTTAGTTACCAAGGGATACAAGTACCTGCGCAGAAACTACAAAACGGTGCTCGGGATTGCAGTGGCGGGTGCTGTGATGGCCATGGTTGTGCTATGGTCCTATTACCAGGTCAGGCAGGCGTATCGGTCAACATCGGACCAGCAGTCAGCAATCCAGACAAGCTCAGGGCCAACATTCACGAAAATCAAGGTGCCAGGATTAACGGAATACTGTGCACTATCCCCAGATGGGGAGAAAATCGCCTTCGTGGCTGAAGATAGTTGTCTGTGGGTCGCTCCTACACATGGCCCGACTGACCCTACCGTGGCGGGTGAACCTTTGCGATTAACAGAGCCAATGGTCAGTTGGACAGGTACCAGTTATCCGACATGGTCAGCTGACGGGAAATGGATAGCCTTCAATGCCCGAGGTACGCGTGACAGCACTTACAATGTCTGGTTTTCGATGCTTGTGATATCTTCCTCCGGCGGCGAACCCATCGAAGTGCCGGTGGGTCACAAGGTTACCGTCCGCAGCAGGGATTCCCGTCTCGGCCTGTCACCGGATGGTCAGCACATCTTCTTTTCCTCGGACTCTTCGCTCATCCCCGGCGAATCCAAATTCGGTTGTATCTATACAATGCCGGTCGAGGGTGGCGAAATAAGACGCCTGACTGACAGTCTCTGCGGGCAAGTAGCCTGTTCTCCCGACGGTAAAATGATTGCGTACGTCAAGGGTAGTCAAACACCAGGAGGGAAATACACGTCCGGGCAATCCGATATATGGGTGGTTTCGGTCGCAGGCGAAACTCCGATACAGATCACGGACTTGACTGGAATCGTCACGAGTCCGGTTTGGTCGCCCGACAGCCGGCGGCTGTCCTTTGGCCGATGGAGTGACCACTCTGATCTGGAAAGCGAATTCTACTACAAAGAGCTGTATGTTGTAAACTTATCGGACAGATTCGAGCCACAGGGGGCGCCCATTGCTATCGATTTTCCTCACTCTTCCACCGAATTGATAGGGGGCTGGAGCACCGGTGACCAAATCGGGCTCATTATGAAAACCGTCGCGCATGGCGGTATTTATACAATTCCTGCCACGGGAGGTAACGCCAATCCGCTCGTCCCGTTCCACTCTTATTCTCCAAGATGGTCTCCAGACGACAGAAAAATGTTCTTCCTGGACGACACCGCTATTTTCGCCATGCCACTTGAAGGCGGTCAGCCTGCAAAGGTGCCCATTATCGGAATGGCCGAAGTGAGTTTTGCTAACTGTGACGTTTCGCCCGATGGGGCAAAGCTAGCCTTTGCGGGAATGAAGCCGGGTGACACGGTAGTTGGTATCTATTCCGTCTCAACTGATGGTGGTGCACCTGATCAGCTTGTTCTCGATTCCATACACGCCTATCATCCGTGCTGGTCCCCCGATGGCAATTGGATTGCATTTAGCCATCTGGGTTTCTCGGAAGGAAGCAAGAGATGGATACAAGACCTGTGTGTAATCCCATCTCGAGGCGGTGAAGCCAGAGTATTGGTTGGCAAAGTAGAAGCTGATTCTTGCAGATATGCTCACGGCCAGATGGCCTGGTCACCGGACGGGAAATTCATAGCCTATCCGTCCTACAGTACGTTCACTGTTGACTCTCTGTCAGGAATTAGTAAAGTGCCGTTCGAAGGAGGCGACCCAGAGCTTCTGGTCGAACTTAAGCCGGACTATGTTTCCAGATCTGTCAGTTGGTCCCCCGACGGAAAGAAACTGGCTTACTGCAGCATGAATTATGCTGTGAGTGATGGCAGCGTCTGGGTGTTGCCCATTGACACCGGAGAACCCGTCAAGCTCCGGACCGGCCTTGAACTCGAAAACGTATGGATGGCCAGTTGGTCTCCGGATGGAGAAAAAATTGCCTTTACTTGTCACTGGCCATCTGAGAGAGATTTCTATCTGTTGGAGGACTTCCTGCCTTCGACCACGGCTGATGAACCTGAGCCGCCGGCCGAGCCAACTTTCTCCACGGTCAGTGTCCCCGGGTTACTGGACTATTGTGCCTTGTCACCCGACGGTGAGAGAATAGCTTTCGTGGCCGATGATAGTTGCTTGTGGGTGGCTCCCACGCGAGGACAAGCCGATTCCACCGTGGCGGGTGAGGCGGTAAGGCTGACCGAGCCCTTAATAGAGTGGGCAAAGGGAAGCCTCCCCGTATGGTCGGCCAACGGGAATTGGATTGCTTTCAACACCAGTGATCTCGACAGTGCTGGCACCTACTGGAGCTCCATGTACGTCATGCCGTCCTCCGGTGGCGACCTTATTGAATTGCCTGTCAAACATGACCGGGACCACTGGCTCACCTTCTACGATTACCGCTTGAGTCTTTCACCTGATGGAGAAGAAATCGCATTCTTCTCACATACGTCGCCAATTCCGGGAGACCCGCAGGAGGACTGTATTTACACGATGCCAGTCGCGGGAGGTGAGATAAGGCGAGTAGCGGAATCGCTCTGCGGGGATTCGGCCTACTGTGCGCATCCAACCTATTCTGCGGATGGGAAGTTGATAGCCTTCCTTAAGGGTGATCGGCAGTGCGGCCTAGCCAATGAGGCGGCCGACTGCGACATATGGGTGGTACCTGTCAATGGGGGTTCCCCGGTGCAGGTCACCAGTTTACCTGGCGTTGAGTTCGGCCCAGTCTGGTCGCCGGACGGTACGAGAATGGCGTACAGTCACTGGTCTGGATACGAAGATCATGGCGCCTACGACATAAAGGAAATATCGATTGTCAGGTTAAATGACAACTATCAGCAGGTTGATTCACCCGCGGTAATCAAGCTTCCCTTACCTTCTGACGACTTCATCGGAGGCTGGAGCACCGACGATGAGATAGGGCTCGTCTCGGAAACAGAGATCCATTCGGCTATCTATACAGTGTCCGCCTCCGGTGGTGTTGCAACGATGGTCAGACCGTCTTTATCGCGGTGTCCCAGTTGGTCACCCGATGGTGAGAGTATATTCTATTTGGGATTCGACAAAGTCTACTCGGCGCCTTTACGCGGCGGACAGGAATCGACAATCCCGATAGACGGATTGAAAGATATGGGCTATGTGGGAGGGTGCGATCTTTCGCCCGATGGAACTCTTCTGGCTCTCACGGCGGCAAGAGCGGGAGATACGATGACCCACATTTTTGCCGTATCTGCGCGTGGCGGCGAGGCGAGACAAGTTACTTTTGGTTCATCAGAAGATTGGTTCCCTCGCTGGTCGCCCGACGGTAACTGGACAGCCTTCTCGCGTGCAGTGGCAGGTAATAATTCAACATGTGATCTCGCCATCGTATCGGCTGAAGATGGGGAGGTAAAGACCTTAGTGCCCTGGGCCGATTCCTGCTCATTTTCCGACGGCCTGGTCGACTGGTCCCCGGACGGAAAGTTCATAGCTTATCCTTCCGTTTGCCATGATTCCGTAAGGGGTATTAGTATTGTTCCCGTCAACGGGGGTGCCCCGGAAGTATTGGTCGAGTTAGAACCGGGGCTTCTGATAATCTCGTTACGATGGTCGCCTGATGGAACAAAGCTCGCATACTCTGTAGCTTCTACAGCATACGGCAAGAGAAGCGCTGATGTATGGATTCTGCCCCTTGATTCAAGAAGACCCAGCAGACTCAAGATCTTAGCCAATGATCTCGATGCTGTAGTGCGGGTCGACTGGTCACCTGATGGCCAAAAGCTGGCGTTTGAAGGCATACTAACATCTAGAAATACTCTTTGCCTGATTAGGGATTTCTGGCCTGAGGATTAGGCTGTTGGTTTGCTAAGCAGAGCGAGCAAAAAACGGTCACAACCTGGCCACAAAAGGGCGTGGACCCCTAGTTTGAATCGTGCCTGCTTTGAGGATTCGTCCGTTTTGCCTGAGAGCCAAAGGTTCCATACCTGTCTTCGGGTGTGATTTTTCCTCCCCGTGGTGCCCCAAGCATTCGCAGCACTGAATTAGTTGCCTGGTAGCTTGACGCTAAAACGACAACTTATTCACTGCCTCCGTCAGATGATCAGGTGCCGGGTGGGGGCAAATCATCGTGCTCTCGATTCCTGAGTGGTCGATTACTTTCTTCACTGTGAGAAGGTCTACGCCGTCGCCCGCAAACTGACCGACATTGGGACCACATAATGCCCAGGGGGGCTCCGATTTCTCTTCCCCGTCGGGGGTGTTAGCGTGCCGTGGCTGGCGGTGTCCTTTTAGGAGAACGGGAGCTTGTTGACCGCGTCCGAAAGGTGGTCCGGTGAAAGATGTGCATAGATCATCGTTGTCTGAATGTCCGAATGCCCCATCAACTTCTTTACGGTCGGCAGGTCGACACCACTCATCACCAGATGACTGGCAAAGGTGTGGCGCAAAGTATGTACTCTTGTTAATCCTTCTATTCCCGCCTTCTGCGCAATCCGAATCAGCTTCTCCCGCAGCTTGGTCTTCAACTTGCCGCCGTCCGGGGCACTGAAGATATAGTTGCTGTTGACGCCACCGACATTCTTCTCACGCAGGTCCCGTAGCAGCTCGTGCAGCGCGTCGTTCATCGGGATCTCCCGCTCACCCGTCTTGGGCTGCCATGACTCCTTCCGCCGTATGCGGATCTTCCTGCGTGTGGAGTCTATGTCATCCCACTCAAGGTGCTCCAGCTCCGCCTTGCGCATTCCCGTGTTCAGAAACGTGAAGTAAACCGGGTGCAGATCAGACGGACAGGCTTCAAGCAGGCGCTGACATTCCTCCACTGTCAGAAACCTCGGCGTCCTGCAGGGCCAGTCTGGCGACATCCTTGGACCTGCCGACCTTCTTGCGGATGCGTCGTCCTTTGACGTACAGATCGATATACCAGTTTTTGCCTCGTTTGTAGATGCTGCCCATGGCTCAAAAAGAACCCGGATTCACTGGTCCGCATTTGGTCACAATGGCCTACACCAACAAGACAGAGATTTGTAATGAGTTTTCAATAGGAAAGTAACCCCGCCCCAAAACAATCTGGCGGAGAGGCAGGGATTCTCCGAGGGGCGTTCGCGTAACCTATTGGGATATAGTAAAATACGCCGTAACTGGCTTAACAGGATAGATTTAGGTTTTTTTGTTTGTTTTTGTCTAGTTTTGTCTAGTTGTGTCTCTTTTTGTCAACCGTGGTCACAGGATGGACACAGGCCAACTCCCAGGCAGAGATGATCACAATAGTGCCTGTCGAGCGTGAACTGACCTGATATGGGCTAACGATACTCCTTCTGCGACGCCGAAAGATAGTGCCGAGACCGGCCCCTATTGACACTCCTCCGGCGGTGTGTTGCTGATGAATAAGTAGTCGATCAACGCCGTCAGGTCGCCGATGTCGATGACGCCAGCTTCGTCGCCGTCAATATTCGCCTCTTCCATGCAATCCGGCGGTACCGTAGGCGGAATGAACAAGTACCGGATCAGGAACGTCAGGTCACCGATGTCAACGATGCCTTGGGGATCGCCGTCGACGTTGCCTGTCAGGCCAACACAGCAGCTGATCTCACCAAACTCCTGCCAGAACCCGTGGCTCAGGCCGAAAGACACCGAGCTGCCGTAGCCAACTGCCGTCTGTCCCACAGTACCGCTGAGGATGAAGCTCGTGGAGGCGCCCCTGGTGCCGCCCGAAGAAATCACCTGCCAGTTGATCTGTTCACCGGAGGCAGGGTCTGCCCTTGGTGTTGAGTCCTTTTCTCGGGCAGTACCGATACCGGTGAAGATAAGAACAAGGAACACCGCCAGTCCAATCATACTGTCTATATTCTTCATGCAC
>DATKWR010000578.1:0-2468 GCA_035529475.1 Sedimentisphaerales bacterium
TGAGTACGTTCCCTCGACTATCGGAAGAAGCAAACAAGCAGGGACTGCCAAGGCGGCCAGCGGCGAGAAGCAAGTCACCAACTCCATCGGGATGAAGCTCACGCTCATCCAGGCGGGCGAGTTCATGATGGGCAGCGGCGAGTCAGCGGAGGCCACGGCTGCCTTCTTCAACAAGTACTACGGCCTGGGCCCCAAGAATAAGTATTATGTAGAGGTGACTGGTGATCGCTTCCAGGACGAGCACCCGCAGCACCTGGTGCGGATCACCAAACCGTTCTATCTGGGAACGTACCACGTCACGCGGGGCCAGTTTCGCCAGTTTCTTAAGGATTCGGGCTACAAGACGGACGCGGAGACGGGCGACAAGCAGAAAAGACCCCCAGGGGATCATTCCTGGCAGAAACCGGGTTTCGAGCAGACCGACGAACACCCGGTGGTCAACGTAAGTTGGTACGATGCGGTAGCCTTCTGCGAGTGGCTGAGCAAGAAGGAAGGCAAAACGTATCGGCTCCCGACCCAGGCAGAATTTGAATACGCCTGCCGGGCCGGAACGAAAACACGGTATTACAGCGGTGACGATCCCGAGACACTGGCCAAGGTGGGCAACGTGGATGACGCGGCGCGGGGCTGGGGCTCGATCAAAGCCAGTGATGGGTATGTGTACACGTCTCCCGTGGGTTCATTCAAGCCAAACGCCTTTGGACTCTACGACATGCACGGGAACGCATGGCAGTGGTGCGCGGATTGGTACGGCGAGGACAAGGACTACTACACCAAATCCCCCACAGACGACCCAACCGGCCCAGACACCGGAAGGCGCCGTGTCCTTGGGGGCGGTTCCTGGGCCACCAGGGCGATGTACGGCCGTTCCAGCGAATGCCACATGCGCACGCCGGATTACCGGTTCAACAGCATGGGCTTCCGCGTTGCCAGGACTAAGTAGCAATATGCAGCAATGACCCGCATGAAAGCTAACCTCCGGTGTCGCAAGCCCCGTCATGATGGCACCAACCGGGTTGACGCTGGCCGGCTTAGCCTTTGTGCGGGTCATTGATACCCAAATTGAGCGATTCTGGCGTGACATGTCGTTTGGATGTGGGCTGTTGCCGCCGCTACGTTGTGGAGAGGCTTGAGACAGTATGCCCCGTGGACAGACACTCGGTATTCGGTTGCATGGTGGTGACACATTAGCGGAAATAACGAGACCTGGATACGCATATGGGACATTTGGCGCAAAAATATCACCGTAAATCCCTGAAGGATGTGAAGTCACAACGTGTATTAGAGGTGGCTGACGGCCATGTATAGCCCGGCAACGCCGGAGGAATAGCTGGCGCGGCATTGCTCAAGTCCCACAGTTTGGTGAACTTAAACGCCTCCATCACCACACGCGTGACCTTGAGAATAATACCATGACTCGTTTTGACAATCTTTGCCGCGACATCCACGACCTTCCGACGCACCGTTGTTGCATAGCTGGTAACTGATATTACCTCGGACAACACATCCTCTTTGAACGTTTCGAAGAGAAAGAAGGCAATCACCATGCAATAGTAAAAGGCACAGTTCGCATGGAATCTTTTGAATGGAAGTTGCTCAAAACCGAAGTCCTTCAAGCCCCGATGCGGCAACTCATCGGCGCCACGCTCATGATGGCAGCCAATGATTGTTTCCGGGGCCAACCAATACGCCTGCTGCTCAGAACAAGCCTTCAGCAATGCAGGATTCACACCCAGGTTCGTCAGAATCACGTTATCTGGTCGGGCAAATTCCAGTAACCCTTGGCCCTGCTCATACACCGGTCGAGTGTAAAAAGTACGATAGAACTGCTTCCAAGAATCACAACGCCAGCCAAATTCCGTGAACTCCCAACACTGCTGATCATTTACATAGACACCCCAGTTCTCTCGGCTCCGGGTAGACACATACTCCTTGATGCTCTGATACATCTTGCCAGATACGATAAAAGCCACGTTCAACTCATCCAGGGCCTTCAGTATCTGTTCGTCAAAGAAGCCGCTATCCAGACGAACGACGATAAAGACGGTTTGCCCACACGCGTTACGGATGACCGATACCACCCGGCGGAGCATGTGCACGGCAGTCTCGCCATGGTTGCCGTGCTTCTTGCCCCCCCGAAATACGGCATCTACGATCTTACGGTTCCAGATCATCTGCAACGGCTGAAAGCCTTTCTTCTTCTTGTATGTCGGCTCCACGCCGTGACGCTTCTGCGCCTCATCATTGTCCATCACCATGGTATCCAAGGTCAGACGGACCTCGCGGGGCTTCTCGATCCGTAGCCGCCAGGCAAACAAGATGATCAGGATCTTACGAAAAACTGGTAGACACCAGATGCCAAAGGCGCCGAAGAACCTTTTCACGGTATGCGACGAGGCCATGTCCTTGGGGTCGGTTTCTATGACCGCTGCATACCCTTTGTCTTGGGACAATTCATCAAAGTACTG
>DATKWR010000579.1:0-16799 GCA_035529475.1 Sedimentisphaerales bacterium
CGCCCGCGCCTCGCTCAATGTTTACGAATCCGCGCGATACTCGAATATCACACTTTTAACCTGCCGGCTGTCTATACAGACGACCTGCGCGAGAGTTTTGGTATAAGAAAAATGCGGCTCATCCGTCTAATGGGTACGTGGATTCAACGAACGGGGCCGGCAGACCTGCCTGCACGGGGAAATCGTCTGCGCTGGGGCCACCCTGCCTTCTATTGTTCCAGAAGATGCGAATTCAAGAATGAAAGAAGCTTCGGGATCTCCAGTTCCGCCCCCTTCCATATTTCCCGAAGGTCAACGCCGCGATAATGATGGATGAGCTTGTCGCGCATGCGGGCCATAGCTGACCACGGGATCTCCGTATTGGATCTTCTAAAACCCTCCGATAGAAGTTTTGCCACCTCCCCGATGACGAGGAACTGGTGGATTATGGCCGACTGAGTTTTCAGGTCAGACCGAAACTCTTCAAAACTCATCTGCTCTATGAATTGCAGAATCAGCCGGGCTGCATCTGCCATATCCGTAAGCAGGGATTCATCACGCTACATAGATTACCCTTGCGGTATCAAGAATCTCCTCGCGGTACGTGGGGTTGCGGTTCTCCTCGATTGCACGGATGCTTACAAGGTCAACCTCTCTGGCGAAGAGTTCAGTTAGCTCGTCCTCCATACGATAATGATCGAACATGGACCAGTCCGCGTCGAGGGTGAACGTGACCAGCAGGTCGATGTCGCTCTGGGGCCCTAAACCGCCCCGGATGGCCGAACCGAATACCGCAAGCTGCTTGATCTTCCAGCGACGGCGAAAATCGGCTATCGCAGCCTCGTCTATTCGCAAATCTGCTGGCGTCATACATTATCTCCCGTACAGCAGCATCTATTCTACCAGTTGATATGTTTCAGAGCAAGTCGGCGATGTCGTACACGCGGGCTTTGAGGCTGTTGGGCAGGGATTCTACGGTTGCGATGATGATAACGCCGTCGTCGATGACGTAGCCGAGCTGGTCGTACCGGCCGGAGACGGACGCCAACAGGAGCTTCAACGCCGTACCGACGGAGACCCCCGATATCTCGTCCATGTTGATCGGCGTCGTGCGGTCGATGTCGGCGTTGTCGTACAAATCCCGCCAGAGTACGGCGATTTGCAACGGCGGCTCGACGCAATTTCTTATCCGGTCAATCGCCTCGCCGAAGGGCATCTGGCGATTGAATTGTAAGCGGCCCCGAAGCTTGGGTAGGGTGGGGCTTGCCCCACCATCACTGAATCGGTGGGCCGAGGCCCACCCTACAAGTTTCGACTCGATCTGCGCCGCGGGATCGGTTGTCTGCGAGAATGACTTCCATTCTTTTTCCAGCATATTGTTGTCCAGCCGGCCAGGATGAATGAGAATGCGGTAGCGCAGCGTCAGAGTCTCTGCGGCGGGCAAGGTGTACGGCTTATTGAAGAGCACTGCCGGACTGAAGTAGCCGAACGGCGGCTTCGGGTCCATGATGACGTAACCCGGCACCGGATGCCGCAGGTTGTTCGGATGGTCGAAGAGGGCGATGCCGGCGGTCCGGCCTTGCGTGAATCGGCCGCTGAAATCCGTCCAGCGGGCGTTTTGGCCGTGCGCGGCCAGGTTCTTTCGCCCTTCGCTATCGACGAGTTGCCAGCCGGAAATGTCTTTCGCAAAGCGCACGGAAAGCCCGGCGTAGCCTCCCCAGCTTTGGCCTCCTTTTTCGCCCGGTATCGGCGTTCGATCGAGCAGGACGTCCGCGGCGCCGGCGGTGAAGCGGCCGGTCCACTCAATGCGATATAGACCGTCGCTATCGGGGGCGCTGACGTGAATCCTTCGCTGCTCGACCAGGACAGCGGGCGCGCCGGGCGGATGGTAGCCGAGGTTCAAAACAATGTCCGCCGAGTGATCGTCGTGGAGTTTCACCGCCGCGTGCTCGATTTCCGTTCGACCCTGCGAGAGTCCGGTTTGGCGGTCCTCCTCCCAGTAGTTCAGGCCATTGATGTACTTCCAGCAGAACCACAATCCGTAGTGCCACGGATGGTCCGGCGGGCGGTGCCACGTCAATTCCGTCCCGTCGGTCAGGCAAAGGGGATGAAAGTACGGCTTGCCTGCTTTCTTGTCGAAGTTGAGCTGCCAGACGAGACGCCCGTGATTGAGCAGTGCAAGCGAGCCATCGGTTTGCCGCCAATCGAAGCCGGGTGTTGATCCCGTGGTTGAGCCGGATTCGGCAGCTTCGTTGGCCCAGCCGGGCGCAAAAGACAAGACGACCGAAACTAACCCGACCCATACAGCTACTCGTTTGGCGGTGCCCATGACTAATCCATCGGCGCGGGCGGCACCCGGACCATTATGTTCTTGTAATAGACGAGGCTCTCAAAGAGTCCAGGGACTCCGCATCGGACGAGACAGACGGCGATTGGCGGCATCGTTATTGACGAAACGCTCGGCTTGCGGATCCCATTGCAGCTTTTGTGCCAGACGTATGGCAATGTCGCTGATGTGGCAGAGAATATCGGCCTGCACGGCGTCGTCGATATGCGCTATCGTCCTGGCTCTAGTCCTGGTGCAGTCGAGCAGGTTGCGCACGTGGTTATTGCTATCGGGCAGACGAACGTCTGCGGCGCCGAACTCGGTTTGCAGCAGCTCCTTCGGATGCGCATTGATCCCCGAACGGTCCACGTGGACCCAGCCTTCGGATCCTTCGAACGCCGTGCCGTGGCTGGTGGTCCTGCCGTAGCGCTGGCGCCATTCCTCGGGGAAGGGGTCGCCGGTGAAGTTCATTGTCAGGCCGCTGTCGTATTTCAACACGACACTCCAGTTCATCGCGGTATCGCAGACGCCTTCCGTCGGCCATTGCCCCTTGCCCTCAACCGTCAACGGCGTCGTGACTTTCTTGCCGCCGCCCCAGAAGGCAATATCGATCGGGTGTATTCCCCAGCCGGCGATGAAGCCCAGGGCGTAGTCGGAAATGAACCACCAGAGACTGTTCGAGCAGCGGTCTTTGGTGTAGGGCGTGTACGGAGCCGGCCCCAGCCACGTCTCGTAATCGAGCCATTCGGGCACGGGCACCGGCGTCGGGTCCCCGCCCTGACTGCTGCCGGGAGACCACACGTTGATCGTATGTAAGTCCCCGAGCCGGCCGTTCAAGGCCAGCTCGCAGGCAAAACGGAAATTCCGGCTCGAACGCTGCTGCGTGCCGAACTGAAATATCCTGCCGTGGCGATGCACCGCGGTGCGCAGCGCCTGGTCCTGGGCGAGACTCAGCCCCATCGGTTTTTCGAGATAGACGTCCTTTCCCGCGCGGACGGCCGCCAGCGCCACCAGGACGTGCCAGTGGTCCGGCGTGGCGACGAGCACGACGTCGATGTCATCGCGGGCCAGCAGCTCGCGAAAGTCTTTGTATGCGGCGCAGCCCGTTCCCTGATAGTGCTTGTTGACCAGGTCCTGCCGCGCCTTGAGCACCTGGCTCTTGACGTCGCAGACTGCGACCACCTGCGCATCTTTCTGCGCGAGGAAATTGCGCATCACGCCCGTGCCTTGAGGTCCGACGCCCACACAACCTACGGTGATTCTCTCGCCGGCAGCGACGGTGCCCGCGGCGCCCAGCGCCGATGATGACACAATGTATGGAAAACTCATTGCCCCGGCGGCGGCCCCGGCAGCGTGCCCGAAGAACTGACGCCGATTGATCCGTTCTTTCTTCGTCATAAGACCTCCTACTCGTATTTCGTCTATTGTATTGCGTCACGCATCACACACGACGGTTTACGGCCAGAGTATAGCCGGGCGGACAACCTCCGTCAAAAGCAAAATCACATCCGGTGCAAAGCAATGTGCGCTCGATTTCCGGGCCAGGTTATTCAAAACGCGCACTCCATGGGATGTCGAATCCGTCATTGCCTGCGCCGGCGATCAATGACCGATCCAATGATGAAGTCAGGCGGACCGGCAGCAAATCAAACGCTCAGATTGAGCTTTAGCATATTCCTCGCGACGTCGAGGACCCTTGTGCGCAGGGCTCTCGGCGCGAGGACCTGGACCTGGTCGCCGTAGCTCAAGACCCACCAGGTGATTTCACTCAGGCCGTCAACACGAAATTCCACAACCGCCGAACCATCATCCTCGAAGAGCACCTTTTGCGTGCTGTGCCATTTCACTTCTGCCACCGCCCGGGCGACGTTGGGCAGGAAACGCAGCCTGACATCATAGATCCGGCCTTCCGGCGCTACGGACCAGGCCCTGCCGAGGTACTCGGACACGTTAAAGTGCTCATCACCAAGGAAGCATTTCTGCGTCGCTTTGATTTCTTTGATACGACCGAGCTCGAACGGTCGGATATTTCTGTCCGGGCCGGACGTACCCAACACGTGCCATGTGCCATTCTTGTACAACAGGTGATACGGGCACAACTCAATGTTGACGTACCCATCCCCAAAGAGCGAGTCGTAGCAAATATCCACCTGGCATTTCCTGGTAATGGCCTCGTATAGCAGAGCGAAGATTCTGTCAAATCGCGTATTCTGTCGGGTCCAGGCCTGCCCGTCCGATCCGCCGGAGATCTTTCGCAGGGCCACACTGCAATATTCCCTGACTTTTTTCGAGAGGTTATTCTCGATTTTCAGAGCGGCCAGGAGGGCCGACCTCTTGAATGGCATCTGCATCTGGTCGCTGACCGTGCAGGCCAGCAGAAGCAGGCCCAGCGCTTCGCGATGATTCAGGTCCGCCGGGGGGAAGAAATATTCGGGATTTATCGCGTAGTGGCCCGTCCTGGGGTCATAGTGATATGGAACGCCGATAGCCTGCAGTTCCTTCAGGTCGCGAAAGATTGTCCGCCGGCTTGTTCCAAATATTCTTGACAGGTCCTGGATCGTACAGCCTTTCCCTGCCTGCAAAATTGTGAGAACCTGCATTAATCTGCTGAATTTGCCGTGCTTCACGATTCGGACCCTGAATTCCCGGCGCTCCCCACCGAAGAACGAACCTCTCACGTGCACCGACCGTTCTCTGAAACCCGGTCGACTGCAAAGGAGGATCCCATACAGCCTGCAATACCTGAGGGGATTATAAACCGGCGCAACGAATCTGTCAAGACTCTACTTCGGCAGCGTGAAGAAGAACGTGCTTCCTGTGCCGACTTCGGCTTCCACCCATACCCGGCCTTTGTTCAGCTCAACGAGTTTCTTGACAATCGAAAGCCCGATGCCCGTGCTTTCGATCCCGTCACGCGGAGCGAGTGTCTGGAATATTTTGAAAATCTTGTCAAAGTACTTCCTGTCGATTCCGGGCCCATTGTCCGCGACGCTGAAGCTCCAGAAATCCTCCTGCGCGACACAGCCGACTCTGATTTGTCCCCGGGGCTTGTCCATATACTTCACGGCATTGCTGAGCAGGTTTTGGAAAATCTGGATGACGTGTGTCTTCTTGCACCTGATCGTCGGCAGCTCGTTCTCAACGGCGATCTCGATATTTTCCGGAGGGGCGATCTCCCCAATCACATCCGAAAGAATCCTGTTCAGATCGACTTGCTGATCCAACTGGAGGCTTTGCCCGGCGCGGGAATATTGCAGAATGTCATCGATCAAGGCCGTCATTTGCTTTGCTTTCGTGACCAGCAGCCTGACCTGTTCCCTGCCCTGCTCATCGAATTTGTCGGCATAGTCTTTCGATATCCAATCCGCCAGCGTCCCGATAGCGCGCAGCGGCGTCTTCAGGTCGTGTGCCGCTATGTACGCGAACTCCTGGAGCTCCTTGTTCGCCCGTGTGAGCTCCCAGACGACTGATTCAAGGTCCTCGTTCAGTCGCTCGAGAGTTTCCTCCGCCTGCCTGCGTTCGGTAATATCCACAAACGCCTCAAGAAGGACCTCTTCACCTCCGAGCGATATGGGCAGAACGGTCTTGAGGATGGGGATCTGCTTACCGGTGCTGTGCAGCAGCACCCTTTCTGAATTGTCAACGGATTGGCCCAAGTCCAGTACGGGACACTCGTTCAATTCTACGGGGCATAGTTTCTTGTGACACACATTCCCGATGAGTTCCGCGGACGAACCCAGGCCCATCATCCTTAGAGCGGCCTTGTTCACCCTGCGGATCGTTTTGTCCCTGCCGACCACTATCATGCCAACGGGCATCTCCTCCAGGATAAGCTCTCTGGTTTGAAAGGCTTCTTTAATCTTCTCCTGAGACGTTCTGAGCTGCTCCTGGGCTTCTCTGAGGGCCACCAGCTCCTTCTTCGGCGTGATATCATAGACAATGCCCTGGCTTCCGCTAATCCCACCGTGGACGTTTTTGGTGAGACTGGAGAAGACGACCACGTAGATTCTCCGGCCGTTGAACGTCTTGAGAGCCAATTCTCTGCTCTCGACAATACCTTTCTTGAGGTCCTCCAGAAACTGCTCTCTCTCCTCCTGACGGGGCCAGTACCTTTCCGGGAGAAAGGGCCGGCCGATAAGCTCCCCCGGATTGGAGACCTCCAATAATTCCTTGAACGCCGGATTTACATAGGTTACCAGTCCGTCCAGGTCGGCGGTGTAGATGCTGTCTCTGGAATCTTCCAACAACCTGAGGTGCTTCTGCTCTTCGGCCTGAAGCTTGCTTCTGACGGCCATGAATATGTCCGTTTGGGTGACGATTCCGCACAGGCGCTTATCCTTCATGACAGCCAGCCTGCGAATATTGCTTTCCTCCATTATTCGGCTGGCGCTGAAGACGGAGTAGCTGGAAGGGACGCTCGTTACGGGAGAAGACATCACCTGTTCCATCGTAACCGATGCAGGGTCCTTGTGCAGCGCCACGACCCGTCCGAGCAGGTCTTTCTCGGTAAGAACGCCTGCGGCCTGCTCACCGTCCAGAACCACGACACACGATATTTCCTGGCTCGTCATGACTTCCGCCGCCTCTGCCACGCTCGAGGTCTTCTGAATAACGGCCACGTCGCGGCTCATGATCTCTGAGACATCTCTCCACATGCCGTAGGACGTCAAGGTTCGAACCAGGTCGGTCTGCGTCACAATTCCCACCAATTGGTCCTCTTGCAGGACGGGCAGTCGTTTGATGCGCTTTCGGCCCATGATCTCGCTGGCGGCAAGGACGGACAGATGCGTCGGGACGGTTTCAACGGGGCAAGACATGATCTGTTCCAGCGTTGTCCGATAGAAATTCTTGCCGTTTCTGACCACTCTTCTGAGCACATCCGTTTCCGTTAGGATACCTGCTACATTTTCCTTATCCATCACCACCAAACAGGAAATCTTCTTCTCCGACATCACCCCGGCAGCCGAGACCACCAGCGCATCGGGGCAAGCCGTGGCCACGTCCTTGCTCATCACATCACCTACTTCCAGCCATGCCTGGGAAGACGTGATCAGACGACCGGAAGAAACGCTGCTGCCCTGAATCGCTATCAGATCGTTGAGCTGTTTTTTATAATTCATGTGTTTTTCCTTCCGCTTGCACCTGTTATCGGCAAACATCGGGCCAGGTATGAGTGACACATACAATTATTGGACTCGCCGCTTGTAACCTGGTGGGAAGACTTACGAGCTTCTCGTCCTGTTCCCGGGATCGTGAGGGTAGCTTCGGGAACAGGACTGTCCTCCGGCGGTCTGAAAGTCGCAACAGAGCGCTTTGTTCGCCAGGGAACAGCAATACGTTTGAACCCGGCTCCGTATCTGTTGCGCTGAGAGCCGACGTCTTCAATCAATCTTGGCTAAAATATGAAAATCGTTCCCTACCTCACATTTCCGGACGTAAAACGCCTTGATTTTCCCCTCGCCGGGCCGGCAGAGCTGGCGGACAATCGGGCACGGCTGTATCTCTGATTCGGCGATGTTGGATCTGGACCGGATAAGTGAGCTTTTCCATTGACAGGACCTCGCGTGACGGCTATAATTCCTCGGTCGTCAGGGGCAAGTGGTTCCTGTCCGGCTGGCAGGAACATCTCCTGGCGGAATAGAAAAGGGGAAGTGATAGATACCACAGTTCGCAGCGCACGGGGCGAACGAAGGGATTTGATTCGTGGATGCAGTCGTTGATTACTTCACGCGGGTGGCGAGCTATGGCCCGGAATGGTGGATCGTGGCCATAGAATTGATTCTCATCGGGCTGGTGGTTTATTGGGTCGTGGACTTCCTCGAAGGCACGCGCGGTGAACGTCTCTTCCGCGCCGTTATGTTTATTCTCATTGTGGGGTTTCTGGTCTTGAAGCTCGTTGTGAACAAGTTTCCGTTCCAGCGTCTGCAGTATCTGTACAACGGTTTCCTGATTGCGGTTTTGATTATCGCGGTAGCGGCTTTTCAACCCGAGGTCCGAAGAGCGTTGATGCGAATAGGCCAGAGTCATTTCTGGTCGAGCGCGTCCCAGCAACTATCGAGGACCGTCGAAGAGCTTATCTCCGCTGTGACCGAACTGTCCGCCGCTCGAATCGGGGCCATCCTGGTCATTGAGAGGCGGGTGGCGCTGGGTGAATTTATTGAAACCGGTGTCCGCGTTGATGCCAGGGTTACGTCCGAGCTGATCAAGACGATTTTTCAGCCCGGCACGGCCCTTCACGATATGGCCGTCCTGATACGGGGGGACAGAATCATCGCGGCGAGGGTGCAGTTGCCTTTGGCTGAGGCCGGAGGGACCGGCGGCACCACTCTTGGTTCGCGTCACCGTGCGGCCATAGGAATAACGACGGGCTCGGATGCGGTCTGTTTAGTGGTCAGTGAGGAAACCGGCATCGTCTCTCTTGCCGAGAATGGAAAACTTACCCGAAATATGGATGAAGCCTGGCTGAAAGAACATCTTGCAAGGGCACTCTCGTGAGTCACGTTGCGCCGGGTATGCGGTACGGAACACAATGTTCAGTAAAATGAAAGTCAGCAAAATAGCGATCGTGGTATTCCTGACGGTCCTGATCTGGGTCTGGGCGGACCTTGCTTTGGACGAGACGTTCTCTGTAACCAGTGCGATGATCATCGTGGACGAATCCGCCCCCAGCCGCTGGGTGACTGTTAGTGGCAGGGTTTCAGTCCCGATCGACAATATCGTGCTCAAAGGTCCGGCGTCCAAAATCAGCGAGTTCAGGCGGAAAATCAGGGACCGTCCAAGCTCCCCCAGTTTCGAGTTTTTCCTCGATGTTGAACAGGAGGGAATGATCGAGCCGAACGAATATCCCAGTTTCGACGTTCGCAGTTTCTTAAGGAAAAGCGAGCAGATACGACGGTTTGGTCTCACGGTTGAATCCTGCAAGCCAGCCAATCTCAACGTGAAGGTCGTTGCGCTTCTTGAGAAGTCGCTGCCCGTTCAGTGTTTTGATATAAACGCGAATCCTTTGAAGCATGAGAGCATCGACCCAGCCACCGTTAATATGTTTGTCCCCGATAGCTGGGGAAGGAACGAGCCGGTCCGGGTTACGCTGACGGCTCGCGAGATCACGCAGGCCAGAACAGCCTCGATTGAGATGACGCCCTACATTGAATTGCCCGACGGTCAGAGGCGCAAGGCGAGAACCGTCGTGAAAGTTAAAATACCGCCGGAAGAGGATCGCCTCAAGAGCTACAACATAACCACGGCAACGCCGGGCTTTTTACTGGGCGCAAACTTGCAGGGCAAGTACAAAGTGGAAGTGAGCAACATGAATGCCGTGATGGGGGCTATCCAGATACGAGCCACCGAGCAGGCAAAACTGGCATACGAGCAGATGGACTACCAGGTCCTTTTACAGATCGTTGATGAAGACGTCAAAGCCCCTGACACGATACGAAGAGAACTCATCTACAACTTCCCGCCTGAGTCCGTTCGCAAGGGGGAAATTGAATTGGTTGTGACCCCGGATCAGCCAGCCGAAGCCCAGTTCAAGCTGGTGCGGCTGCCTTCCGCCGATAATCCCTAAGGCGCTAAGCCCTGGGAACCACCATATACCGTGCGCCGCCCTCCCACTCGTTGGCATCTGCTCGCGAGCTGACCCTGGCGAGGTCGGAAGCCCAAGCGGTCCGCTGAGCAGCATGTATGCCCGGAGTGTCCTTCAGACCACGTGAAATCCAAAGAATCGATATCCAACACAGAGTCCGAAACGGCCTGGCCATCGCGTTCCCTTTTTAGTGCCTCGTCCGCCCAACGCCATCGGCTACTCTCTGTGTTTTCGGACAAAGAGTCGTATCGGCACTTCCTCTATCGGCAGCATGGATCGCAACCGGTTTGTGATAGTTCTGCGATGATTCTCGTCAAACAACTCGGGCCTGTTTACGAACATCAATATCGTGACAGGGTTCACGGCAACCTGTGTTGCGTAGTAGATTCTGGGCGCGCCCTTTTTTCCGCCTTTGGTCCCGCTGGTTTTCTCGCGCCTTATGATATCGAAGGCTTTGTTCAGTTTGGCTGTCGGGATCCACGTCGTTGCCTGCTTGAAGATTTCCGCCGCCAGGTCCAAAACGCTGCGGACATTCTTTGCTTCGGTTGCCGTTGTGAAGGCGATCGGCGCATACCACATACCGGGCAGCAGCTTCGTCAAATACTTGCGGTAGTCGTCCGTGGTCGCCACCTTTTTGGCCAGGTCCCACTTGTTGATGATGATGATGCAGCTCTTGTATTCGTCGGCGATGAACCTGGCCAGCTTCTTATCGACCTGCGAGACCGGCACGATGGCATCGATCAGAAATAGCGCAACATCCGCACGCTGAATCGAGTGCGTGGCACGAACGTAGCTGTAGAACTCGATACTATCGGCCAGCTTGCTCTTCTTCCTCAGGCCCGCCGTGTCGATGACGATGATGGTTTTGCCGTCCTTCTCGAAGCGGACGTCGATCGCGTCTCGGGTGGTGCCCGGCGTCTCGCTGACGATGACGCGCTCGGCGCCGACGATCGCGTTGACGAGCGTGCTTTTGCCGGCGTTTCGCTTGCCCACGACGGCCAGCTTCATAACGGGCTCGGCCGGCTTGCGCAATTCCATGTGGGCGATTTTGTCAAAGATTCTGTCCAGCAGGACCGCCTTGTTAAGGTCGTTCTGCACCGAGATGCACAGGAAATCCCCAAAGCCAAGCCTGGAGAATTCTCCGGCCGCGGGGAACATCTTGGCGGTGTCGGCTTTGTTGGCGACGCCGATGACGGCGAGGTTGTTCTTGCGCAGAAGCTGGGCGATCTTTTCGTCTAACGGAACAAGGCCGTCGCGAATATCGACCAGGAACAGCACGAGATTCGCCGATTCAATCGCCTGAAGGATTTGCTGTTCGATGTGGCCGCTCAACTGGTCACTATCGACGATCCCATATCCGCCGGTATCGACAAGCTCGAAGTACCGTTCATCCCGGCCGATGATGGTGCTGACGCGGTCCCTTGTCACACCGGCGGTCGGCTCGACGATACTTATCATCTGCCCCGCCAGCGCGTTCAGGAGACTGCTCTTGCCCACATTCGGCCGACCAATTATCGCAACCACCGGTAACGCCATAGTTCATCCGATCCTGAGTTATCTCTTTCGAAAACTGAATTGTATCAGAAATGCCGATCAATTTGAAGGGCTGAAACCCAAAAGTCGAATGGGGAACAATCCCTTGTTCTCTTCGACTCGCGGCCGAATTTCAAATGACCACCGTGAATTGGCGAAAGCGAATTATGAACTCTTATGCTTTATCCCAGTCTTTGACCCTGTCACGGAGTCGAACAATGACATCATCCTTATCCTCACCCTCATAGACTACGTAAAGCCGAAATAGTTGGAGCGAGTACTTCGCGTATTTAACCACAAGACTGTAGTCTATATCCATTAGAGATGTTGGCTCATCCTCATCTCCTTTAAAAACCTTGATATCTTCTCCCTCCTCCTCAATCGCCCTCTTCCTAATATCTTCCTGGCTAAGCTTGGCCATTTGCCCATAAGTTTCTCCTTGTTGACGTTTTAAAACGTCCACTTTGGGCTCACACAGCAAAAACTGTTTGAGAGGTATCTTAGATTCTTCGGCCAGGCCATTAAGTCTGGTCACGCAATTCTGCGTAAACATCTTTCCTGCATGATATCTACTTTCTGTCTCCTCGCAAACTGGTACTTCCTTGAGCAGTACAGGCGGCCTTCGATTCTGAATAGACGACGCTAACGCTCGAATGATCGCGTCTTCGTCGGTCGTGGCCTTCTGAACAACGTTATCAACAAATGCGTCAGTAAATGTATTCAGTCTTTCCGATTTGACGATCTTCTCGACCTCTTCACGATCAGACGGAACTTCATAATTTTCACCGTCTCGGTCTCGCAAGCGCTTCAGCAATTGCCGACATGCTTCTTCGAGTCCGAACGTCGTCTTGTGATAGTACACTACACGGTGCATGAAAAATCGCGCAAGTAGAAAATGCTCCAGCGCAGCCAATGCCTTGTCTTTGAATCCGACTACCTTATCTTGGCTCACCTTCAAGTTGTTCAGAAGATAATTGATATCTATTTGCCCGTATGGAACTCCAGTCGCATAGGAATCTCGCAGGAGGTAATCGCAACGATCTATATCGAAGCCACTATGAATAAGCTTGCTCAACTGCGGATCTACTTGCGATCGCGTGAAAATATCCGCCACAGTCTTCGCACGGCCCTTACCACCGAGAGCTTTGATTAAATCATCCTGATTAGTTACGATGAGCGCTCCAACCTCCTCATGCTCCGGATACTTGCTTTTCCCTGCATCTATAGCTGTTACAGGACGCGTCGGACTTTCAACTGCTTCCTCTGTCAACACAACTTTATCGAGTTTCTCCATCAAATGGGAGTAGGGGTAGTGTCCAACATCATGCAGCAACGCAGCAAGCCTGAGGTTTTCCTCCTGTTCTTGTTCAAACTTAACCCCGTTTCGTTCAGCCGCATCGAGAATCCGAATCATCGTGCCAAGGGCTCCGATACTGTGAGCAAATCTCGTGACCGTTGCTGTAGGATAGACCATCTGCGCCATCGCAAGTTGTTTTAGTTTGCGGAGACGCTGAAACGACGCCGTGTCGATAACACGGACTTCGCGTTCCCTAAGGTGGATATCCCCATGAATTGAGTCAACAACTACTTTCTCAGAACCGTCACGCCGGGAGAAGGTCATATCTGGTAAGCTCCCCCAGCGCGTTCATAACATCTTTCTCGCTAAAAGGCTTGTCAAACAGTCTCAAAGTTGCTGTAATCCGGCTGGCGTCTGCCTTAGAAGCCTGCTTGCGGTCGATCAGGAAGTGAACCGATGCCAACAGTTCCAGCTTCTTTGCGAGCTCGTCTCGGTCAGCCTCTGCCCCTGCGAAAAGGCCTCGCATCTCTTCCAATCGCTGCGAAGATTTGTCGTCCAACTTCCATCCTTTGGATTCGTCCATACCTGCAGAGATATCCATCGCAACAGCGAATTCGTCGCGCGTCAGGGAGGGGCTGTAAGGGCCATGAAGGTACCAGTGATAGTAGTATCCCAGGTTGACGCCAGCAGCCTGTGCCAGATAGACCGCTTTTTGCATAATCAAACGGTCCATAAAGCCATCTATCTGAAATGACAGCTTCAAAGCGTCAATGGTAAGCTTCACGCCGATCTGCTGACGATCCATAGTGATGTTCCTAATTGAAGGCAAAGGTAATGTTCGCTCAACGACGAACGTATTCTATATACTTCATATCGGCCGTTCAATGTCCTTTGTATGATTTTTCCCAAAACCTTTCGAAAAGTGTAGGTTGTAGCTCAGCAGCATTCTCTAATGCCTATTTTCTGTTTACTATTCGTCGCTTCCATCATATAACAGCAGATGTGTGAATTCAATGTTGCAGAGCATCTCTTGTCGTGGAGGCAAACCTTATGGACAATAATCGACGGGAGTTCTTGAGAATTGTGGCGGGCGGGGCGGCTGCGGCGGTGCTGCCGGGGTATGCACTGGGGGCTGAGGGCGGACCAAAGGCCGGGCGCTCGCCGGCTCAGAACGTGCTGCCGCGATGGCGAGGGTTCAATCTGCTGGAGATGTTCACCATGCGCAGCCGAGGCGACTGGGTCGAGGACGACTTTCGCTGGATGCGAGACTGGGGCTTCGACTTCGTTCGGCTGCCGGTGGTCTATCGCCTTTGGATCGAGGACGACGACTACAAAATCCACGAACCAATGCTCGAAAAACTCGACCGGGCCGTCGAGCTCGGGGGCAAATACGGCCTGCACGTGAGCCTGAACTTCCATCGCGGGCCCGGCTACTCCGTCAATCGGGAATTCACCGAGCCGCATAGCCTCTGGAAGGACAAGTCCGCCCTGGATGCGTTCTGTTTCCATTGGCAGCTTATGGCCAAGCGGTACAAGGGCATTTCAAGAGACAAGCTCAGCTTCGATCTAATCAACGAGCCGCCGTCCATCGGGGACCGGATGAGCCGGGCCGACCACGAGCGCGTCGTCAGAACGGCGGTGGCGGCAATTCGCCAAATCAATCCGGATCGCATCGTCGTCGCCGACGGCATCAGCTACGGCAACGAGACGGCCCCGGAGCTGGCGGACCTCGGCATCGCCCAGAGCACGCGGGCCTACCAGCCGACGTTCATCAGCCACTACAAAGCTTCGTGGGTTGACAGTGGGAATCTTCCCGAGCCCGCCTGGCCCGGGCACGGCTGGGACCGAAAGCGCCTGGAGCAGCACTATCAGAAATGGGCCGACCTGCTGAAGATGGGCGTGGGTGTCCACTGCGGCGAAGGCGGTGCGTTCAACAAGACACCTCACAAGGTGGTCCTGGCCTGGCTGCGGGACGTGCTGGAGATTCTGACGGCGCACGGAATCGGCCTGTCGGTCTGGAATTTACGCGGTTCGTTCGGCATAATCGATTCCGACCGGAAAGACGTCAAGTACGAAGACTTCCACGACCACAAGCTCGACCGTAAGTTGCTGGACCTATTGCAGGAATTCGACTGAGCCGTTCATTGAGGCAGCTTCCAGTTACAAAGAATGAGGTTTCCTGACCCAAAGCAGATTGTGTTCAAAATCGAGGACGATGACGGTATCTTTGAAACATTCCATCCCTAACAGGAAAAAATCCGGTCCGTATTTGTTGTCGTCGTTAAAAACATCTATAGATGCTTCCGAAATATTTTTTTTGCCTATACATAATTCTCGGACAGTTATCCTCTTGATGTCATTCCATCCATAAGGCATCTGAGCACGATCATTTGTTTCTTCAACAACGTGCAGTTTTGTTGATAGTTTTTTCCACTTATTTTCAGCCATCACAAGGGTGCTGTTATGTCCGGTATCAAACATTATCTTTGTTTTTTCTCCTGCGATTGGAATTTCTATCATTAATCTCGCTATGTTTTTTTTGTCATTTTCAATGGACATTTGATAATGCCGCCATGTTTCTACAGGGTCGGCCTCAAAGCTCTCTTGTTTGGAGAATTCCACTTCCGCGGCAATATTATCAATCAAAACATACCGGAATTGACGCATCAATTGCACCCCAAAGATAATTTGTCTTTGTTTCCATATAGTAAGTCCGAGTACTCGCCACTCATAATGGTTAAGCTTGTAAAAACATAGCGGGGTGGTTATTGTCATATCCCCGATTTCAATTTTATCCACATGGCATAGTCCGGCTACAAATAGATCCCCTGTTTCGAGCGGATAAATCTTCAGATCATTTTCAATCACAAAAACATCATTAACCAGCACCTCCCCGTAATAGCCGCTGTCAATGGCCATGCGATATTGTTTGTTATTGAATCCTGCCATGACATGCACACTCTGGTAGTCAAGCTTCTTTACCCGGCATTTCGATTCTTTAAGATTTATACTGCTTTCTTTCCATTTGATTTCGACACGGTTGGGCTTCATTCTTAGTATTTGGAAAGTCGCATTGTTCGCATCCAGTACCCGAATACCCGGCATGGATTCCAGATCAACCGTATGAACAAATACCGTCCGATTAGTGTATCTCAGGGCAAATACAAATGCCCAGCACAGAGCTGCAACTGCCCATAAAGAGATTACAATGAAAGTCTTTTTCCGCATTAAAAAAGCCTCATCTATACCTTTCGTGACCAATCATAAACTTAACGATATTATAGACGCCATTTTGGTGGTTTCGTTACAGAAAAAAGTTTTTCAGTGTGAGAATTTAATCTTCGTTTTTGTATTGAAAGACCTGCTCTATCGTGACGTCGAAAGTTCGGGCGAGCTTGAACGCCAGCGGCAGCGATGGTGCGTACTTGCCCGATTCGATGGCAATTATGGTTTGGCGTGTAACGCCCACTTTGTCGGCCAACTGCTGCTGGGTTATCTCGCCGTTTTCAAAACGCAGCCTGCGAACCTGATTCGTCAGATAGTCGCTACTCATCTGCCGTCTCCCTTGCAAACTGAATCAGAATAGCGGCGGACTCGACGAATTGTGCGAGGAACAGGCCGGCGAGGAAGACGACCGGCAATGTGTAAGCAGGTACGACGCTTTTGCCTCCGACAACAAAAAATATGCCGAAAGATGCACACGCCCAGAACAGCGTAAGGGTGTAACATGCCCAGACGAAGGATTTTCGGGCGATAGCCTTCTCGCGTTCGTCAAGTCTGGTTTCCCCGGCCACGGAGCGAACGTAAACGACCAGTCCAACTACGAGTCCAGCAACCATGCCAATCAGCAATGTGTCGATACCTTTTGCATTGGTGTGCACAAGTATCCCCAGTCCCATACCGGCCAGAGCAGCACACGCTGTTACGGCAGCAAGGTTAATCCACGCTTTTTTCTGCAGTCTATTCATTGTCTTTACCTCCCCGGCCGTACTGAACAAGGATTGCCGCTGAGCATACAATTTTCATAAATATTCCTCCTCCAAGAGCCATTAGCGGTAAAGTAATTGTTGGCACAGAGTTTC
>DATKWR010000580.1:0-4841 GCA_035529475.1 Sedimentisphaerales bacterium
GCTGCGCTGGTTCCAGGCTGTACGCCGAAGGGTGGCAGGCTCAAAGGCGCAGCCTTTGGGCATGGACCGCCTGCGAAAAACCATCCCCAAGCTCCGCTTGAGGATGCCACCCGCCCGCAAATCGAGCCGTCGGCTTCGGGAGGACCTCCACCTTTGGTTGTTGATACCAGTGCACCTCTGCTGCTCGATGAGCCGAGGGAAGGACAGAAAGCTGAGACCTCCGGGGCTGCGGCGGCAAACGCATCCTGCTTCGTGTGCCACGCCAACTACAGGGCCGAGTTTCTCGTGGACCGGCACGCAAAGGCCGGGGTCGGCTGCGCCCACTGCCACGGCGATTCTCTCATGCACAAGAACGATGAAAATAATACGACACCCCCCGAGACCATGTATGCGGCGGACAAAATCGATCCGTTCTGTCGGGGCTGCCATACAGCTCATGATGTTTCGCCCGGAAAGGTCGTGGTTCGGTGGATGGAGCGAGGGCTTGACAAGATCGATCCGGACGAACTCGTCTGCACGCATTGCCACGGCGACCACCGAATGAAGGTGCGCACCGTCATCTGGGACAAGACAAGCGGCGAGTTAGTCCGCACGAACAGAGGAGACTAAAGGTTTCTCGTATGAACTCTGCGATATTCGCCGTGTGTTTGATTATCACTTCGTCGGTTTGTCTCGGGGCGGAGCCGCCACAGGGAGCTGCAACGAACGGTCGCGAGGGGCAAGATGCCAATGCGGTCAGCGCGGTCGCTCCGGTTCCTCAGGGCGCCCCGGCGGCTGATGAAGCCGCTCAGCTTACCGTCGAGAAGCTGGAAGCGAAGAAAAAGCAGGTCGCCGAGTCCCAGGAATTAAGCGACGACGTTAAGGCGAAGGCGAACGATGCTTACGACAAAGCAATTGCTCAGTTGAAATCCGCCGCCGAACTCGACAAAAAGAAACTAGATTTTACCCAGGCGCGAAAAGGCGCGCCGGACACCCTGACCAAGACCAAAGAGCTGCTTGCTCAACAGACTGCCGTCACCCCGCCCGAAGCTGGGCCCCAGATCACGCTGACACAGGCCGAGCCAAACCTGACGGCAGCGCGATTGGCCCTCGAGGATGCAAAGAAGAACGTTGCTAATTGGGAGAATGAGCCGAAAAGGCGGGCCGAGCGAAGGACCAAGATACCAGAGGAGTCGAACGGTGCCAAACAGAAGCTCGAAGAGGTCAAGAGCAAGCTCGCCGCCCCTGCGACCGAAGGACAGCCAGCCGAGCTGGTGCAAGCCAACCGGACGCTGCTTCTTGCTCAGCAACGGGTCTATGAGAGCCAGATAGCCGCCAATACAGAAGAACTGCTGTTCTACGATGCCGCGGGCGATCTGCTCGCCGCCCGAAGAGACTTGGCGGCCCGGCAGCAGGCTGCGGCCGAGAAGGTGGTGGAGTTCTGGCAGCAACGGGTGAACGATCTGAGACAGAAGGAAGCGGAGGCCGCCAAGAAGGAAGCTATCCGTGCGAAAGAGGAGACAAAATACGACCACCCGGCACTCAAGGCCATTGCCGAGGAAAATGCCAAGCTGGCGGGGATCCAGGCCGAATTAGTGACTAAAGATCAAGTGGTCACGAAGTATTCTGAAGAGATTGACGGCAAGCTTGCCACCGTGAAGAAGAGCTTTGATGAAGTGCGCGCAAAAGTCGAGACGGCCGGACGAGTCACCGGCGCCATGGGGATGGTCCTGCTCGGACAGCGTGAGAAGCTGCCACACATCAGCGCGAATCAGAAGCAGATGCGAGGCCGGCCGTCGGAGATCGCACTGGCCCAGTACAATGAGATGGAGCGTGACAAGGAATGGTACGAATTGATCGACCTGACGGACGAGATCGCAGCAGTCCTCGCTCAGCTCGATCCTTCGGTCGGACAGGCCGAGCGTGAGGCCGTCGCCAGGCAGGCGACCAGCTACTACGAGAGCCGGAGCAAGACGCTCAAAGCGATAGTCGCCCTCTATGGCGACTACTCCGCCAAGCTGGCCAACCTCGATATCAAAGAGGGCCAGTACGTAGAAACGGTGCAGGCCTATGCAGCCTTCATCGATGTGAACATTCTCTGGGTCAAGAGCAGCCTGCGTCTGCGTGCATCCGATTTGCGCACGGCTGCGTCTGCTTTGAGATGGCTGCTTTCCGGCGGCAACTGGTACCGAACGGCAACCGCCTTTTGGGCGGACTTCAAGAGCAACGTCTCGGTTTATCTGGCGTCGATCCTGGTTGTTCTTTCCCTGGTCGTGCTCCGCCCGAAGGCGCATGGAGCCATCAAGCGTCTTTCAGAGCGGGTCCGGCAGGTGCAGACCGACAGCTTCTGGCATACGCTCAAGGTCCTCGGATTGACGGTCTTCCTGGCTTCGGCCTGGCCTGTCGTGCTGTTTCTGCTTCAATGGCGACTTCCGGCGGCTGCACCGGACCACGATTTTTCACAGGCGCTCGCGTCGGGTCTGTGGGCTCTTATGCCGGTTGTCTTCACACTCAGTTTCCTGTGCCACTTCGCGATGCCGCACGGTCTGGCTCAGGACCACTTGCGCATGCGTCAGGAGCCGCTGTCTTTCTTCCGACGGCTGCTTGTTTTCTACTTCACCGCGGTGATTCCAATCGCGCTCATTGTCCGAATCACGCACGTCCAGCAGACCGGCGAACAATGGTACAATTCCGCGGGCCGCCTGTTCTTCATGGCCGATCTGATTCTGCTTGCACTCTTGCTGCTGTTGCTGCTGCGCCCCACGGGGCCGCTGATGGAACCTTACCTCAAGCAAAAGCGGGGCGGATGGCTTGAGCGGCTGCGCTACCTCTGGTATCCACTGTGCTTCGTCCTTCCGGGGACTTTTGCCGTTATGGCCGGCATGGGCTATTTCTACGCGGCCCGGCAGCTCAGCGAAAAGTTCATTATCACGATCCTCCTGATCCTCCTGACGATCCTGGTCCGGGCACTGTTTGTGCGATGGCTGATGGTCGCCCAACGCAGACTTGCCCTGTTGGAAAGGCAGAAACGCGAGGCCGCCGAGCAGCAGACACAGGCTCAGGAGGCAGACTCCGCATCAGCAGAAGAGCCGCAACAGAGCAGGACGAACGAGGATGAAACGACAATTTTTCAGATATCCAGGCAAACCCGGCGGCTCATCGATGTGCTCACGGTTCTGGTCCCGCTGGGCGGAATCTGGTACGTCTGGAGCGATGTCCTGCCCGCGCTGAGCGCCCTGGCGCAGACCAGGCTGTGGTCGCCCGGGGATGAAGCCGTGACGCTGGGATCGCTGGCGACGGCCGTGCTCGTGGTGGCGCTGACCGTCATCGTGACGCGGAACGTTCCCGGTTTGCTGGAGATTGTCATTTTGAGGCGGCTTCCGCTCGACCGCGGCGTTCGCTTTGCCATCACGACGCTCCTGCGTTACACACTGGCCGTCATCGGCATTGTGTGGGCCTGCAGTAAGATTGGAATCGGCTGGTCGAAGGTCCAGTGGCTGATCGCCGCGATGACCGTCGGGCTGGGCTTTGGCCTGCAGGAGATATTCGCCAATTTCGTCAGTGGTTTGATTATTCTCTTCGAGCAGCCTATCCGGGTCGATGACGTGGTGACCATCGCCGAAGTGACGGGAAGAGTCTCCAAGATTCGAATCCGGGCCACCACCATTCGCCGGTGGGACCAGCGCGAGCTGGTCGTACCCAACAAGGAATTCATCACGGGGCGCCTGATCAACTGGACCTTGTCGGACAACGTGCTGCGACGGGAGTTCGTCGTGGGTATTGCCTATGGCTCCGATATCGCCAAAGCCGAGAGACTTCTTTATGAAGTGGCCCGGGCCAATCCGCTGGTTTTGAAAGACCCGGCGCCCGTGGTCATTTTCAAGGGTTTCGGGGACAACAGTCTGGAATTCGAGCTGCGCGTGTATCTCGCCGGTATAGATAACTACGTTCCCGTCTGGCACGGCATTAACTGCGCCATCGATGCGGAGTTCCGCAAGGCCGGCATCGAGATCGCGTTTCCGCAACGCGATATTCACATCCGCTCGATCGACGCGAGCATTCCCATCGATGTAAACAAGCCGCAAGGGTAGCTTCGGCGGAGCCGGGGGAATTAGCGCCCGGCTGCTGTATTCATCGCGGTGCTTGTGTTCCAGCAGATTTGTTCAAACAAACTCGCTCCTTTTCCAGTATTAGAAGGAGTTCATGGTATATGAAAGTTTAAGGAGTATGAGCATGAAGATCGTAAAACATGCAAATATCCTGCTGTGGCTGTCGGTTCCATTGCTTCTGGCCGGCATGATGAAGGGCAGCATCGGGGCGAAATCCGATTCTTCCAGCCCCCCGACTGAAAGCCTGCCGGACCCGGTGCTCATAGACAATTTCTCCCCGGAAGCGTCGGGTAGGAAACCTGGCACCCAATGGGAGTTCATTTCCGACCGGGTGATGGGCGGGGTCTCTGCGGGAAAAACAGAATTCGTTGAACACGAAGACCGCTCGTGTCTGCACCTGAGCGGCTCGGTGTCTCTTGCGAACAACGGCGGGTTCATCCAGGCCAGAGTGCCGCTTGGCTCGAAACGCGGGAACTTTGACGCCCGCACGTTCAAGGGCGTAAGACTCTCGGTAAAGGGCAACGGGCAGTCGTATGCTCTGCATCTTCGAACAAATGACACGTGGCTGCCCTGGCAGTTCTATGGGGCTTCCTTTCCGACAAATGGAACGTGGCAGCAGATTGAGATTCCATTTGCGCGGTTCAAGCCAAATTCTCTGGCGAGACCTCTCAATCTCAGGACGCTCAAGAGCGTTGCCGTCGTCGCCGAGGGAAAAAAATTTGACGCCGATATCTTTGTTGACGAGATTTCTTT
>DATKWR010000581.1:0-6343 GCA_035529475.1 Sedimentisphaerales bacterium
CTCGAAGTTCGCATCCGAAATATAGTCCGCTTTGCCGGCAGTGTCAAGCCGCATTTAGCAACCCGGCAGGAATTCTCGCAATCAAGGAGAAAGACGCTGGAGAGAAGACAGAATCCGGAAAACAGAATTGACAAGCAAGTGTAACCGGCCAGGGTTCGTGCGAATTAATGATCAGCCGCGACCCCTGTGGTCGCGGGCTCGAAGCCAAAAAAGCTCATTCTCTTTGAATAAAATCATATCTGAAGCGCCCGCAGCCCATCTTATTTTCTGTTTCTGTTGCCGGCGATAACCATCGCACAGCTTTACAAATGCCGCTGGTAGGTGGAACTGTTCTTCAAATGGATGTGAACGAAGATACTGTTTAAGAATTCAAAATTTAAATTCTATTTAAAGGATTTGAATTGCATATCTGAGCTTTATCTGTTATATTAACTAAATCCAAGAAATCAAGCAGGCCAGTGAAAAAGCTGTAATAATCATCTCAGTTATGCATACCAAGAGCCTGTCTGAAGTAGAAACAGTCAAGTTGTGCTGTCATATCATCATTTTTTGAGAGGGTAGGAAAATGAGGCGTAAATCATTCAGTTTCATTCAAAGTATTTCCGTTCTTCTTGTTTTTGAGCTTTTCGCGTTCACTTATCCGATATATGCTCAAGATCTTTCCGGAAAAGTTTACGAAGGTCAGACTGGCACGGAGCCGCCGCCCTTGGGTAACGCTAAGACCATAGAAGGCGTGACCGTCAGCCTCTACGGTTCCGATGACGCGAGCAATGACGGAACCGGGAGCCTCCCCATACAGACGACCGCCACGAACTCTGAGGGCTGGTACAGCCTGACGGTGCGTGGCGCCTATGATTTCTACAACATCGTTCAAACAAATAAGGCCGACTATATCGACTCCGGCGCGACCAGCGTCGGCGGTACGGTCAAATCGTCCAACTGGATTCAGTACCGTTACGAGGACATTTTCGTGACCCCCGTCACGATGACGGGCAACAAGTTCTGGGATAAGCTGATTGCATCCGACAACAATCCGCCGGTCGCGAAATATGATACGGTCTCCACGCCTGAGGGCACCGCCATTGACATCCGTGTCCTGGAAAACGACAGTGACCCGGACGGTGATCACCTGTCCATAAAGAGTTGTACCCAACCTTCGCATGGCGGTATATTGCCCTACCCTGACTCCTTAGTGTATCAGCCCGAACCGGGATTCACCGGGACAGACATATTCGAATACACCATCAGTGACAGCAAAGGCGGCACAGATACTGCCACAGTGACGGTTACTGTAATCGGTGGTGAAGAACCGCCTGAAGGAACAGTTATAATCCGCGGAGTTAAATATAACGACCTCAACGATAATGGGAATAAAGATCCCAACGAACCGGAGCTTGGGGGCTGGCAAATAACGCTGGAAGACGGCGACCACAACCTTCTGGCTACGGCAACAACCGATACCGATGGTCAGTACACTTTAACTATCACGGAGCCCGGAACATACTTTATAGCTGAGGTGCAGAAGCCCGGCTGGCGCCAGACGGATCCTTTTTTCGAAGGTTCACCGTCGGCCTATTGGTTCCTGTTCTCGGAACTCCCATCTTATGCTGTGATGGATCGTTACAACTTCGGCAACCACCAGACAGGGACCGAACCGCCGGAAGGAACTGGGACAATCCGCGGTATGAAATATAATGACCTAAACGGCGACGGGCGACGCGACCCGAACGAGCCGGGGCTTGCGAACTGGAAAATCTATGTCGACCTCAACCATAACAATAAATGGGAGGAGGGTGAACCATATGATATAACCGACAGCGATGGAAAATACTCTATCTCGGAAGTTCCGGTCGATTACGCTTCCTGCCAAAATATCGACGAGGTTATGCAGGTCGGTTGGTCCTCGAAGATATCTTACTGGGCTGTACAGATTAAACCTGGAGATGTATTCGAGAATATCGACTTCGGCAACTACCGGACCGGGACCGAACCACCGGGAGGTGACGGTGGCGGCTCTGTTGTGGTGATCAAAGAAGCGACACCTGCAGATGATACCCCGTTTCTCTTTTGTGCTGATTTTCGTCCGGGGGGCTTTTTCGACAGCTTATGTATATACCTGACGGATCCATCCAGTAACACATGGAATATTAACAATCCCAGCCTGCTGCAAAAGGTCAGCGAGACAGTCCCTGCCGGTTGGACAACAACGGCAATTAAAATCGCAGGTGACATGGACTCTGGCTCCCAGGTTCATTTCTTTAATACCCACGTCGATGTCGATGTGGATTTTGATGAAGGGGAGAATATCGTCATTACCTTCAAGAATGTAAAAACAGGTGAGGGGCAATACGACTTCGGCGATGCGCCCCGACCGTACCCCGAGGCCTCCCATGAACCTGGCGGACCTTGGCTTGGTGACTTGACAGACATGCCGGACGTCGAGGCCTTTATGCAGCGCGACCCCCAGGCCCTGGGTGATGACAATGATCAGAATGGTGACGATGAAGACGGCCTATGGTGGCCCAAATTCGTTCAAGGTAAGACCACCAGTTTCGGCACAAAGATCGTTAAGGCAGCCTCGGGACTAGCCACGGTCTGTGCATGGGTGGATTTCAACATTGACGGTGACTGGGATGATCCGGGCGAAAACCTGGGGCCTTACTGGGTCGGTTACAGACCACCGCCGAATGGCGGTAGGTATAACCCTGTGTGGTTGTTTTGGCACCCTCCCATACCAGCCTATGCCCGAGTCGGACAGACCTTTGCTCGAATCCGTGTCTATGAGGGTCATATCGCTGAAAACAACTTGGGGATGATAACTCCTGACGGGCCTGGCGGGCCCGGTGAGGTCGAAGATCACTTGGTCGAGATCAAGGCTGAAGGGACACCAGCGCCAGCCGAGGGCATCATCGTCGGCTTTAAGTTCAATGACCTTAACGATAACAAAGTGTGGGATCCAAACGAACCAGCCTTACCAGGTTGGACCATTTGGCTGGACGCCAATCAGAATGGCGTAGAAGATGCAAATGATTTATATACCCAGACCGATACGAGCGGCTTTTTCCAGTTTACAGGTTTAGCTGAGGGACAAGAATACACGGTGGGCGAAGTGCAACAAGCCGGGTGGACACAGACCTATCCTGGCGGTTCCGGCACGCATACCGTGAAGGGAGACCTAACATGGGTGACATTAGACCCAAACTTACCACCAATCTTAACACTAACAGATGTTATGTTCGGCAATCACGGGCTCGATTACGGTGATGCACCGAGTTCTTACGGTGTTGCTTGGCACGATATTGGCAGACTTCGCATGGGTGACCTGATAGACGCTGAGAGTGTTTCAATGATTTCCACTAATGCCGATGGTGATGATATAGACAATACAGACGACGAAGATGGTCTTATCTTGATGACCGATCTTGTCCGTGGGCAGAATGCCTTTATCCATATCCCGCTGGTCTTTTCGCCCGGCACACCAGTCGATTTATATAGTAATTGTATTCCAGCTATATGGATCGATTACGACCATAATGGCTCTTTCCAAGACGCGACTGAACGCGTGGATAGCACTAAGCAAGGATTTTCATGGACACCTCAGGGTGCAATGATTATACGAACTGCTTCTATTCCTACTACTGCAAAACTCGGCACCACCATTATGCGCATTCGTGTCAGTACTGGACTCTCACCATCTGTTCTGTGTTCACTTTTGCCCACAGGATACGGCGGAGAAGGTGAGGTGGAAGATCATTTGGTGGAAATCAAAGCCGAAGGCGATGTCTTGCCGCCCGGTAATATCATTGGCGGGATCAAATTTAACGACCTCAACAACAACAAACAACAGGACATGGGCGAGCCGGGCCTTGCCAATTGGGTAATATGGATAGACCTCAATGGCAACGGCGTCAAAGACTCCGGAGAAGAAACTCAGACGAATTCGGACGGCAGCTTCTACTTCTTCGGCCTGCCTGAGGGTACTTATACGGTTTACGAAGAGCCGCAAAACGGCTGGACTCAGACCTGGCCGCCCGCGCCGGGAACCCATATAATCACGGTACAGACCGGCCAGCAGATTCCCCCCATTATATTTGGCAATAAGCAGGATCGCGATTTTGGCGATGCGCCGGACACGTACAAGACCAAGCTGACCAGCGGAGGGCCCTGTCACAAAGCAGGCCCCTTGACTTTGGGCCACCAGGTGGACATCGAATCTGACGGAGTCCCCTCAAGTGACGCCCTGAGCGATGACAATTCGGGCATGGATGACGAAGACGGAATCACCGACCTCGCGGAGTTGAATCTGATCGCGGGCCAGCCTGCGGTCATCCACGTGACCGTGGCCAATAATGATACCGTACAGAATAACGCAACCGTGGCGGGCTGGATCGACTTCAACGGTGACGGTCAGTTCAACGCAGCCGTTGAGTGTATCGGCTGCCAGCACATCTTCTTGGGTGCCGGCGGCACGTTCGTCCTGCCGTTTCCCTTCGCAGTCCCGGCTAATGCGCAAACAGGCACAACCTATGCGCGCTTCCGGCTCTATCGCATGGATACCACGCCTCTTCCGCCAGGGGTCGTCCATGGATTCTCACCGGCCGGCGTTGCCGGTAGTACGGGCGAGGTCGAGGACTATGTGGTCAATATCCGGGGAGGAGTCTCACCGGACGACCGGGACTACGGCGATGCGCCCTATGACGGAATCACGACCTTCTATCCCTCGGCTAACCACCAGGTCGGTGGACCGTGGTGGGGTGACTTCAGCGACCTGCCGGATGTTGAATCGGGTATGCAGCGCAACAGCACGGCCACGGGTGATGACACCGATAACTTTGGTGACGATGAGAATGGCTTGTTTGCGTACAATCTGGTGCAAGGACAGGGCGGGGGTCTATACGTCAGCTTCGTACCCGGCGGCTCGGGAGATGTGACCTCTGTGGGCTGGATCGATTTCAACGGCGACGGCGACTGGGACGACCCGGGCGAAGTCTCAGGACCTTGGGCTATATCCTTCGGTCCGATTCCGACGGGTGGCTGGTCTAACCCTGTGAATGTCTTGCTTCCCTTCGTTGTGCCGGCCCAGGCACAAGTGGGCCAGACATTCGCACGCCTGCGCATAGAAGAAGGGCTTCTTGGATTTATTTCCCACACGGGTCCGGCCGGTGCCGGCGAGGTCGAAGATCATCTTGTCGAGATCAAAGCGTCCGGTCCTCCTGTACCCTCGAGCGGCATGATCTGGGGTATCAAGTTTGAGGATCTCAACGGCAATGGGATCTGGGAGGCGACCACCGAGCCTGTGCTGCCGAACTGGACGATCTGGCTGGACTCAAACCAGAGCGGCGGGCGCGACGCCGGGGACATCACGGTCCAGACCGACGGCCAGGGTACGTTCCAGTTCACGAGTCTGGCGGCCGGGACCTACCTAGTGGGCGAAGACCAACAGGCTGGTTGGGTGCAAACCTGGCCGGCAACGCTGGGGACGCACACCGTTACGGTCCAGCCGAATACACTTGCCCGGGGCATCCTGTTTGGCAATACGCGGGGTGCCGGGCCGGGACCCGGACAACAATTGGATTGGGGCGATGCGCCCGATCCGAACTATCCGACATTGCGATCCAGCAATGGTGCATACCATGTGATTGTCCCCGGTATATTCTTAGGTGGCGGCGTTGATCCAGAGATTGACGGCCAGCCAACGCCGGACGCCCTTGGCGATGACTTCAGCGTGGGTGATGACGAAGACGGCGTTACTTTTATCACACCGCTGATGCCCGGTCAGCAGGCCGAAGTGGAAGTGATGGCGTCAGTAGGATACCTGGATGCCTGGATCGACTTCGATGGCGATGGCAATTGGTCCCAGGCATCGGACCAGATATTCCAGAGTAAATTTATCGTGGCGGCCGGCAGTTATGTTTTGAATTTCCAGGTACCGGCGAGCATAGTGATCGACATCGACACTTATGCCCGCTTCCGCTTCAGTTCCGCCGGCGGACTGGCTCCGGACGGACCGGCCCAGGATGGAGAGGTCGAGGATTATCATATCCTGCTCGGCGAAAATGGTCCCGGCGTGCCGGCAGAAGAGCAAGTGCCGCACGTCAAGTGGTCTCAGCCCCCCATTGAGATTGACCCTAAATTAGAAGAAGCACCAATTTTCTGTGGCTGGAGCGAGCCGGCCCGGACCACCGAGCAAACCGGCGAACGCAGGCAGTGGCGCATGGATGCCGACGATTTCCGCCGCCTCGGGCCCATTCCGGTGACACGAATTCGATGGTGGGGTGGATACAAGGCCTGGACATTGCCCGATCCGCCGGAATCGCAGCCCATGGCCTGGCATATCGGTTTC
>DATKWR010000582.1:0-3781 GCA_035529475.1 Sedimentisphaerales bacterium
AAGGGCCTTGCACGCCTGCGTGCCTGAATAGTCAAACTCGCAGGCCTGGCCTATGATGATCGGGCCTGAGCCGATAATGAGTACCTTGTGGATATCAGAGCGTCTTGGCATTCCATTTTCCTCGTAAAATCCCGTTTTTGAGCTACTACACGCAGGGCTCGAGACTTGAAGATTTGGGTTGAGCATCTTCAATCCCCGGTCCTGCGGCTTCCATCAAAGTCGCAGGATTCTATCGAACCGCCTCCGCCGTGTCAAGACCCGCCTTATGTCTGGCGTGGCGCACACATCTTAAATTGCACGGTTCCCGTTCTTGCTTCAAAAACGACTGTCAACCTCGTTGCTTTGGAACCTGAACCGCAAATTCATCCCACTTACGGGGCACGAATGGCGATTTGAATTGATGTGTGCTCTGACAGGCCCAGCGATCTGCACGCCAACAATCGGTAGCAATTCCGCATCTTGGAGTTTTCTCGGGTTGTGCCCGTTGACGGAATGCCCTTTTTTGAATATCTTACAGTGGAATGTCTTGGATAGGGTTAAGGTGTGGGAATGAAGGCCATATTAGTCCGCGTGGGGGTGGATCAGGCATACGGGCACTGGAACGCGCCGGCTGAGCCCAATTACGGTCGTTTCCTGTATGTACCTATCCCAGAGTCAAGATCACAGCACAGCGAATGCAAAAGCTCCTACAAACAGCTACTGCCCAGCTTAGAGCAGTTCGCGGAGGAATACTATCTTGATCTTTTCAGTGACTTGGGATTCCCAAAGGGCATCAAGAATCGCGCCACTCATCTCGATCCTGATTTTGAGAATTTGACCTATGGTGATGATGGGGACAAACGCGGTTCCCAGATTCGCAGTATGTCGAGAGGTGACTTGGTTGTGTTCTATGCCGGATTGAGACCGCTTTGCTCTGCTCAGTCTCAACTTGTATATGCTTTGATTGGCCTTTTCAAAATAGACGAAATTGTTATGGCTAAAGATGTCCCACGTGAAGAATGGGACGAAAACGCACACACAAGAAGAGACCCCTGCGACAGTTCGGATATTGTCGTTAGGGCTCTGCCGGGCCATTCAGGGCGACTTGCTCGATGCTTAGCCATCGGTGAATTCCGTGACCGAGCCTATCGTGTCAGGCATGAAATCCTTGATGCTTGGGGTGGCTTGTCTGTCAAGGATGGATTCATACAACGAAGTGCCAGGCCGCCTTTTTTTCTAAATCCAGACAAGTTCTACGGGTGGTTTCAAAGACAAAACGTGCCGCTAATTCAAGAAAACAATCCCGAATCTGAAAGCCGTGTTGTTCTTGTTCACCTGCGACAGCCGAATCGCGCGGATCCTGATGAAAAACGTTCAGATCCGTTCTGGGAATTCGGCAGTTTCGGCTGCACGGGTTGCCACGGGCGCAACCTGATGAATCCCTCCAATGCTGAAGCTTTGGAGGGAATGAGGCTTGCTTTTGCACAAGGAGGATATCTTGGCTTCAGATTGGTACTCCTCACGCCGCCAGTCAGAGTTTTTAGCCACCAGAACCACTGTGAAGCTCGTTGGGAGTGTACGCAAAAGATGCCATTCAGATATGATCATGCACCTTTGCTCATTGACAACAAAGGAGACTCCCAGTTCCGCTCACTAAAGTCTTTCATCTGCTCCACGAATCGCTCTACCTGGATGGCGAAGTTTTCCAGTAAGTTCCGCTCAAGACGCACTCCACTTCCGGCTGCCGTCGGGCGGACAATCATCAAGACATATTCCGATTACCTCAAAGCTGCTTGTGACGGGGATTTCGCGAGGACTTACAGTGAAGCCTTACCTTATCCACCTCGGACAATCGACAAGCACCGAAAGAACAGTTATCAGCATTTCCTGGACGTTGCCACCGGTCAGCAGGGTTGCCCCAAATGCAGGAGAACTCGATGTGCAAAAGTGACGAGGTGCTATCGAGCACCAAAGTAACCAGTTAGCAGGTTTTGTTGCTCGTGCCAATCGGATTTTATTGGGGACGCATATCGATTTCTCTTTAGAGACGATGCAATCCGCCGACGGGTCCAGAAAGAAGCTTGTGGTGAGTCTGTCTGGAGAGGGAAAAGGGGTCAGGCTTTTGATATTGGGGACGGTACCGACAGGTCCAAGAAGAAAATTGTGGTGAGCCTTTCCCGATATACCCAGGGTAAACTTATTTCGGCACGTAGCGGTTTGGGATGGGCATTCTTCTGTCCTTGCCGAATGCCTTTGGGCCAATCCTATGCGCATGGCCGTTGATTCACTATGCCTTTTCTTTGAGCCACCGGTCGATTGCGGCGGCGGCTTGACGGCTGCTGTTGATCGCGTGCACGACCAGAGACGGGCCGCTGATCGTATCGCCGGCGGCAAAAATTTGCGGGTCGCTTGTCTGACAATCGTTTACCGCGACGTTGCCCCGTTGATCGAGTGTGAGCTGTGTATCTTTGATGAAGCCCTCATGGACGACGTGAACGAATCCCGTCGCCAGAATGACCAGGTCCACCTCAAGAAGGAAATCGGTGTTCGGCAGCTCTTTGATCTTCCAGTTGCCGTTGTCTTTTGTCCATTCGACTTCGCAGCCGTGCAGCTTCTCGACCTTGACTCCGGCGCCGCCCAGGAATTCCTTCGTGGAGATGGCCCACCGTCTTTCGCAGCCTTCTTCGTGGGAGGTTGATGTCCGCATCGTTCGGGGCCACATAGGCCAGGGCGTGTCAATGGGCCGGCTCTCAGGCGGCTCGGGCAAGATCTCGAACTGGTATATTTTCTTCGCGTTCTGGCGGCGCGCGGTGCCCACGCAATCGCTGCCGGTGTCACCGCCGCCGATGACGGCGACGACCTTGTCTGCGGCCGTGACGATTTCGCGTTCATCCACCGGCTCGGAAGCATTGCGCCTATTCTGGGCGGTCAGGTACTCCATCGCGAACACGATGTTCTCATAGCCCCTTCCGGGGATATTGAGGTCGCGCGGCTGACCCGCTCCCATCGTCAGGCATATGCAGTCGAACATCTTTCGCAAATAGCGTTCCGAAATATCTTCTCCCACGCGCACGCCCATCTGAAACTGAACGCCTTCGGCCTTGAGTTGTTCGAGTCTGCGGTCGATAATGCGTTTTTCAAGCTTGAAGTCCGGGACGCCGTATCGCAGCAGCCCGCCGGCTCGCTCATCCTTTTCGAAAACGACGGGGCTGTGCCCGGCCCTGACCAGTTGTTGTGCAGCCGCCAGGCCGGCGGGGCCTGAGCCGATGATGGCGATGCGATGGCCCGTCTTGTGCGCCGGCGGCGTCGGTTTGATCCAGCCCTCCTCGAATCCCCGTTCGACAATCTGGTATTCGATATGCCTGATCAGCACGGGCTCGTCGCTGATTCCGAGTGTGCAGGCCGTCTCGCACGGCGCCGGGCACAAACGCCCCGTGATCTCCGGAAAGTTGTTCGTCGAGTGGAGCAGCCTGCACGCCTCCGCCCAGCGCCGCTTGAATATCAGCTCGTTCAAATCGGGAATATAGTTTCCAAGCGGACAGCCCGCGCCGTGGCAGAACGGTATGCCGCAGTCCATGCACCGGGCCGCCTGTCGAACGAGCTGGTCCGGCGTCAGAGGCAAATCCAGCTCGCTGAAGTCCCGGATCCGTTCCTCGACCGGCCGATGTTCGACGGCTTGGCGCTTATATTTCAAGAAGGCTTTCGGCTCAGCCATAGAACACCTCCTCGGTGGCAGGCGTTGTTTCGGTGTCACGCTGTTCGGCGGCGCGCATTTTGTCGAGGGCTTTGCGATAGTCGATGG
>DATKWR010000583.1:0-2139 GCA_035529475.1 Sedimentisphaerales bacterium
GGCAAAACGCTTCATACACCGAGACAAGCTACGACGCCGACGAGGCGTTGTGGTACAGAGATATGAAGCTCGTAGTCAGCGATTACCTGTTCGCGTTTGACAAGGCCGGCGGCGGAGTGCTTTGGACGTACCAGGGCGGCCTCGCGCTCAATACGACCCTTGCCATCGGCGGCGGGCGAATGTACTTCATCGAAACCTACAGCCCCAAGGCGCTGGCGGACAAACTCGGGCGTATGCCCGTCAAAACCTTGTTCGACGGGGGCGAGCAGTACCTCGTTGCTCTCGATACACAGACGGGCAGGACCCTCTTCAAGACGAAAGTCGATGTCACGAATTTCGAGGAGCCGGTTTACATCAACTACGCCAAAGAAACTATTCTGCTAAGCGGCTCACGGCTTATCGATCGTTCCGTGCGCTATTACTATCGCGCCTTTGACGCCGGATCGGGCGAGATCCGCTGGGACGTCGCCCACGACACCGGCCTGGCCATTGACGGCGCTCACGGCGAATACAATCGCCACCCAACGATTATGGATGACACTGTCTATGCCTGGCCTTATGCGTATAATTTGAAAACGGGCCAAAGAATCGACGAATGGAAATTCGACCGGCATGGGCACGGCTGCGGCGGCGTCACCGCCTCGGCCCAGTGCCTCTTCTGGCGAGGCGGCAATCCGTGGATGTACGACTTAGGGCCTAACGGAGGTCCGCAGCGGCTCAATAAGGTCACCCGGCCCGGCTGCTGGATCAACATCATCCCCGCCGGCGGGCTTGTGCTCGTTCCCGAAAGCAGCTCGGGCTGCACGTGCGGCTTTCCTTTGCAGACCTCGATGGCCTTCATTCCCAAATAGAAACCCGGCACAAAGAATGAACTCCAAAGAACGCATGGCAGCGGCGATGAATCACCAGCAGCCCGACCGGGTGCCGGTGATGTGTCAGCTTGCGCTGGGACACTACTTTCTCAACTGCGGCGAGCGTCCCTCGCAGATTTGGTTTGATGGCAAGATATTTGCGAAGGTCCTGGTCGAGCTTCAGCGTGCGTATGCATTCGACGGCATTCTCGTCAACCTGCCGGGCAGGCCGCCCGACTGGAAAGATTATCTCAGATCCTATGAGCAGATCGACGGCAAAGAGCATCTTTGCTGGAAGTCGGGATTAGAGACGATTTTCCCGCCCGATGACAATGCGCAGACTTATCGGCCGGCGCGAACGTCTCTGGAGCGGGCGAACTACAGAACTGTGGGCGTTGACGACCCCGCCACCTACAGGCTGTCAGGCTACGTGTGGAACACGTGGCATGCGCCCGAGCTGTGGGGTATTGATCCCCGGGCGGACCTTGGCGACCCGGCCGCTTATCCTGCATGGTTCACAAGCACACTACAAGAAGTCCAACGTTTGGCGCCGGATGTCTCCATCCACGCCGAAGTATTCTCACCCTTCACGCATTTGATGGAGCTGTTTGGCTACGAACAGGGACTTCTCGCCCTGCTCGATGAGCCTGATAGGTGCCACAAAGCCCTGGCCGTTCTGACGCGAACCGTGCTGGCCCAGGTTGAGCTATACGGCGCTTGCCGGCCCGACGCTATCCTCGTAAGCTCAGCGTTTGGCGGCGCAGGATTCATCAGCCGCCGGATGTACAAAGAATTTGTCGCGCCGTACGAAGACCATGTTTTCGGCGCGATACGCCGGCACGGCCTGAAGTCCTACGTCCACACCTGCGGCGCGATCGGCGACCGGCTGGACCTGATGAGCAAAACCGCCGTCGATGGTATCGACACGCTGGACCCGCCACCCCTCGGCACCGTGCATCTGGACGAAGCAAAGGCGAAGTATGGCCAACGATTCTTCTTCAAGGGCAACCTCGACGCCGTCAATGAGATGCTGAACGCCGACGAAAAGACTTTCGAGCGGGCCGTCGAAGAAAGAATCCGAACCGGCAAGCCCGGCAGCGGATACATCCTCTCCTCGGCGTGCAGCGTCGCCCCCCACGTCAAACCTGAAAGGCTCAAGAGACTGACCGAACTGGCAACCCAACTCGGCAGATACTAACAACCCAAACCGCTCTGTTAGACGTCAGTTGCCGATGCAATACAGGTGTTTCAGTCCGCGCAGGAAAATCCGGCCGCCGCTGATTGCCGG
>DATKWR010000584.1:0-3952 GCA_035529475.1 Sedimentisphaerales bacterium
AAAAATAGGACCGGGCGGCGAGCAGACACCTCAGAGGAAGTGAACCGCGCCGGTCCATGATGATAACTATGAGATTATCAAGGTGCCTGCTCTACAGACGCGACTCTACCGTACCCCTTCCATGGTGTCAAGCAAAAAATCCGGTTAGTTCTTTTTGCGGGTACGTTTCTGTTTTGGATGTTTCACGGCAGGCGTGTGATGTTTGCACGATTCATTGCCGTCGGTCTCGTGGTATCGTCGTACTTGGTGACCGTCCCACTCGTGGACGATCCAGCCCATGAACTTGCACTGGCCGTTGTCTGGTATCCAATGGTCGCAGGTGCTACAGTTTCGTTCGGTGGTCATATTCGTTCTTCTCCTCTCGCAGCAGGGTCCGTAGCCTCGCCGACAGGTTGCCCAGCGAATGTCTCGCCGGTCGCTCTTCAAGATCGTCCTCCTTATCCAGGGTCGCCGTTGTAGAGTTCTTCTGTTTTACTGAGCCACTGTCGGTATCTAGCTCGGATCGAGCCCAAGTGCGGGAGCCGTATAGCCCGATAGAAATGTGAGTCCAGAACGCGCAGCTCGATAACGGTTGGCGGCCAGCCTAGGCAGTGGCGGTTATGCTCACATAACTGGCACCATTTCCTGTTGATGGCGGACGGCTTGGCCCCGATGGGTCTACCTTCGGCTCCAGGCTTTCGCCATGCCGCGGCGCAGGGATAGACTTTATCTCGGTAGAATGTCGGTTGAACGCAATTGCAACTGACGATACCAGATGGCATTAGCTTCCGATGGACGACGTTCTTCACCTTGACCCGGCGACGGCCCAATTCCCGTCGCAGTCGGAGAATGTCTTCGACGTTGATGGCACCGTAGTGGCTCAAGACAATTTGGTCGGCGTTGCCGTAGAGATAGGCAGGGGCGCGGTAGCCGTTAGAGATGACTCTCGTCTTGCCGGTAAACAAGTCGATAGCTTGTCGAAGCGGATTCCAGCGTGTAGGTTCTCCCCCGGTGAAGACGATACTATCCGCCGGATAGTGCTTATGGATGTTTTCAACGCTCTTCCAGGACATATCATCGTCCATGCAATGGCCCGACAAGCACTCTGGGCAGCGCAGATTGCATTGCGTCGTGGTCACGATACAGATGGTCATGTCGTCTCCTCTTTCAGCAGGGCGGCCAGTTTGCCGCGAACCTCAAGACCTTCCGGCGTGAACAGTTCTTCGTTCGCTGGATTGCAGACCTCATCCAGCCACTCAATCGCCAGTTCAAGTCCGGCCACCAACTTGTCATGCTGGTTGATGGCGTGGGCGGCGTACTTGGCGTGTCCGAAAGTGCGCATCATGTATGGCACGAACCGGATGTCCTCGGCGGACACGGAGTGGTCAAATGGATTCTTCATGGCTTCTCCTCTTTCTCGATGGTATCCGGATACAGGTACTCGATGGGCAGGCTCATCTCTTTGGCGATCTCTATCTCCGCCTTGACGCCCGTACTGCTCGTCCAGCCGGGTATCGCCAAGACGACTATTCGGCTACAGTGGGCCAGGATCGCCCTATCGAAGGCTTCCCAATAGTCGAAACCCAACGGCAAATCACACGCCAGGGCGATAGGGTGGGTGTGTGAGATCGGCGAAAAGACAAACTCGCCCCGCCTCATTAGATAGCCTGCGGCTCGATTGGCGGCTGCGAACCGGGTCGCCCGTCTCGTCGCTGATGTGTGCGAATACGGGCAGGCCAAATACGTGATTCCATCCATTGCTGTTCCTCCCATACGAGGTCAGGCTAGCGCGCGGTCGCGGATTTCCAGATTCGCCTTGCAATAGGCACAATACCCGTCCAATTCCGGGTGCGAGAGCTTGCCTGGGGCGCAGTCTAATGCTTCTAACGCTTCCCATGCCTTGTCCCGCTGGCGGACCAGCCCCTCATGCTGGTTGATAGCCTCTGCCGCGTACTGGATCTGCTCGCCCGTTGGGTTCTCGAACTTCTCCCCGTCCTCGGTCCTGAGTCTCCAGCCCTTCCTACATTCGGGCTCAACGACGTCGGGGTCATGGACCGCGATCAATACCGGAAATGGATTCTTCATAGCTGCAACCATCCTTTCGTGGGCCTCTTCGGGCAGTAGTATTTCAGGTGGTCGTCGTCCAAGGTGCCCAGCCTCTTGCCGCAGAACGGACAGTGGGGCAACTGCGATGGCCGGATCAGCGACCATAGGAATCTCAGTAGACGCATCATTTCGGTTCTCCGATCCTCTTGAACTGGTAGCACCACACCCAGTCGTTGCGGTCCCAGGCGTCCTTGCCGTGGATGCCGTTCCAGCGAAACTTGAACCATTCCACGGCCCCCTCGTATTCCGTGCAATCGGCGTGAGGTCCCGGCCAACCCTCGGCGCAGGCGTCATCCCAGGAGATTGTTCCGACCCGTTCCGGCGGGCGAGTCGGGCCGAACTCGAACCAGAGACGGGCGGCCCACTTCGGCATGAAGATCGACGGTCGCCACATGGTCCAATCCGGCGACTCTGGCGTATCGGCCCGATACCAAATCGTAGCATCACTAGGGATATCTCGCGGCGGGACATCCCAATACTTCGACGCATGGCTCCACGTCTCCCTCACCCACCCCAGTTCCCCCTCCTGGTATTTGGGCTTGATGCCCCAGTCGCCGCACCAATTGCACCAGCCACGCCCGATCTCGATGGGGTCGCCGTGGCAATCCTCTACGTAGCCGCCATCCCGCATCTTGTGAAGCATACGGATATCGCCGTAGGGCTCCCAGTCGTCTGGCGGCTGCGGATTGCAGAGTCGCCGCGTCTGGGTCTTGCTGAACTCCGTCGAGCCGCAATGCTCGCAGGGGAATGGGGCAGATAGCTTGCCGCACTTGGCGCAGGTCAACAACGCTCGCACGCTCTCGCCATCGAATAGAATCGGTTTCTGTTTCATGTCAGTCCTGCCTCTCCTATGCAGTCCTGAAGTACCCGCTTCAGGCGCTTCAGAGCAATCTGCTTGCCCACCTGCACGCCATCCTGGAAACAGCTTATCAGTCGATTTTCAAGAAACTGTCGTTGATCTGGCGGAGCTTTCAGGGTTGTCACATCCAATGTTTGCGTGTTCTTCTTGGCCCATTCATCCCAGGCCAACACTTCGTAGCATTTCACAATAACACCTCAGATTCTCTGCGGGCCGCAAGGTCGCAGGGGTTCCAGTCGTCACAAGGCATGTCAAAACCATCGTCCATCCGAACCATGTCAGGCATCCCGTATTTCCGGTATTTGTACCTTGATACCCCGTGCACCGCATACCCAAGGTAGTCTAGCATGTGGCTGATCGTGAACGAGGCGCAGCCCTTCAATCGATCCGAAGGTCTCCTGCGGAGCGTGCGTATCCACCCCACACTGATCAGCTCGTCGAGTTCTACGGTGTTGTCTATCACAAATATTCTCATTGCCTTCTTCGCGCAGAAGACCAACAGTGCTTGGTGCTGTTCGCTCCAGTAGTTACAGTCGTCAATTCGCACGCAGGTCATCAGGAATCCGTTCGCTTCTCTCTACCAGTACATAGTAACCGCCACCCTTCGGCATGTGCCCCGTCGCCTTGAACTCTTCCATCAGCAACTTCTGTCTGTCCTTCATCGTCAGGACCGGCGGCTCCGGGGGGTCCACCTCCGGCGGCAGACAGGACAGGACCAGCAGGGCAATGGTGGCAATTAACAGTGCGGCTCGGCGTTTCATGTCATTCTCCTTGTTCTTCTTTACGAATTGCATCCATCAACATCCGGTATAGTCGCTTGTTCTGCGCGTCCCTGGCGGCGTCCCTGGCGGCGTCGCAGGCGGCGGCCCTGGCGGCGTCCCTGGCGGCGTCCCTGGCGGCGTCGCCGGCGGCGTCCCAGGCGGCGGCCCTGGCGGCCCAGGCGGCGTCCCAGCCGGCGGCCCTGGCGGCGTCCCAGCCGGCGGCCCTGGCGGCGTCCCTGGCGGCGTC
>DATKWR010000585.1:0-6563 GCA_035529475.1 Sedimentisphaerales bacterium
CAAGCGGTGTGGTCGGGTTCAGGGCGAAGCCGTTCTCGACACCGACCCTGCCGGAATTGTTGAGCAAGGCCGGCTATTTCAGTGCTTTAGTCGGCCGGAACATGCATCAGGTTCCTGCCAGCAAATCCTGCGGGTACCAGAAACAAATCCTTGGGTCCACGTATGTGGCCGACGATGAATATGACAGATTCCTGAAACGGTCGGCGCCGGAAACCGGGGGTATAAGGAAGCTCGTCGAGGACTTAGGGGTTACATATAACCATTGGCAGGCCAAGCCATGGCCGTTGGCCGACGCCCTCCACCCCACCGAATGGATCGTCAACCAGTCGCGCAAGTTAGTAGCCGAAGCAGATGCGGATCAACCGCTTTTCCTGACTTCATCCTTTTATGCCCCACACCCTCCGCTCTTCCCCCCAAGAAAGTACTTTGACGCTTACTTAAAACAGAAATTGCCTTCGCCTGCACATGGCGATTGGGTGGATTGGGAAGCTCTTTCACCGAAGGGGGATCGAAACGGCCATCGAGTCTTGCTATCAGGTGATACCCTGCGCGCCGCCCAAGCGGGTTACTTTGGGCTCATCGAACATCTGGACAATCAGATCTCTTTACTGATCCGTGAATTCAAGGCACGAAGCGAGAAGGCCGGGCGACCTTGGGTCATCATCGTCACCACGGACCACGGTGAAATGCTGGGCGACCATGGGTATTTCCGCAAGTGCGAGCCGTATGAAGGTTCTGCCAATATCCCATTTATCATTTGCGGTTCGCCTTCCCTGGGTTTCAGGTCCGGCATGCGTATCGAGCAGCCGGTCTGTCTGGAAGATATCATGCCTACTCTTCTATCACTGGCCGACACAAAGAGCCCAGCCCATGTTGACGGCGTTAACCTCGTGCCTATCCTGCGGGGACAGAAACTCCTGATTCGCGAATGGCTTCACTTCGAGCACGCGCCATGCTACAGCCAAGAGCAGGCATTCCATGCGCTGACTGACGGCCACTGCAAGTATATCTGGCGTTCCTTGGACGGTACGGAGCAACTGTTCGACCTGGACAGGGACCCCCAGGAAGAAAACGATCTGTCCCGAGAAGCGACCCGTCTTCCCACACTGCAAGCGTGGCGGGCACGGCTTGTTAAACGCCTTGCGGATAGACCCGAAGGATTCTCTGTGAACGGCAGACTGATTCCAGGTCGCCCCTATCCGGCACTTAACGAGGGCATGCCAACCAAAGATCGCACACTTTGAAGAAGTCTGAATTGGAGCGAAAGCCGGCAGCGAAAGGGTTGGCAGCTTGAGAGAGTCGGCTCTTCGTTTTGAAGTAGTGCACCTATGAAAAGCCCAAAGTCAAACACTAAAATCCCTGTAGCCACAAGAAATCTTCTTTGAGGCATCCACCCTACGACCCATCAACCACGCTTCGTCGCTCATCTGAAGAGCCCTTCGACTTCACGATGCCTTGCAGTGCGGGCGCAACGAACACCACTGCGAACAGACAAATCACTGGTTTCATAATGATGATAGCCTCAGATTATGACGGTCACGGGATTCAATTCGCAGTTCCAAGCCAAGTTATTCACCACTACTCACACGGGAAACGATTACCCAGCCTGACTCAGTTGCGGTGAAGTTCTATCAGGCTGAACAGGTCGTCCTTCTCGTCGGTGTTGATCAGAGCGAGATCGCTTCCTCGATGCCCTCTGTGGTCCATGACGGCATCGGTCAGCCGCACAGTTTCGATGTGCCACTGATCGTCGCCCCGTCCTGTGATGCTGCAGGCGGCCTTCATCTCTTCAGAACCCGCGTCGTAAACGAGCTTCCACGTCGAGCCGCGGTACCGGTCGTACCAGACGACGCGGATGGTGACCGGCTTCGGCTGACGCCCGGTAAAGAACTCGTCGTCGAGCTTGAAGTAAAGCGCGTCCTTGCCCGAAGCGTGTTCAAAACCTCTTGCAAAACGGGCATAGACGGGGGAGTCACGAGTGATTTCGCCACCCACTCGCCAACAAGGAACCGAGGTTGCGTCCGCATCGATCTGACGGAGGAACCGGGTATAGTTGTCCGGCCAGATCTCCCAGCCCACATCGTTGAATCCTGTTTGGCTTCGTCGTTGTGCTACCTGGCCCATCCGCAGTGCCTCTTCGTCGTCTACGCGGGCTCCATACCGGGTAAAGGAACGGCAAATTGCCAACATACGTTCCACGTTGTTCGGCGTGGCTTTTCCAAACGTTGCTTCGGGATAGGCCACCGTGTCGGATGCATCCAATCCTTTGTGGAGGGCACAGAAAGCGTCGGTGGCTGACGCGGGATAGATCTGGCCGGCATACTTGTTGAAGAACTCGAATGCCGGCACGCAGCCCTTTTCCGGGGCTATCTTCAGCGCACTGGCAGTGACGTCCCAGATGCTCTGTCCTCCATGAATGGCGTTGACCGCTCCCCAGTAGAAATTCAGCGGGAGATTGAGCTGATACCAGGGCTGCTGCCATGTCTGATCCATCTCCGACCGGCGGAACAGCCGCAGTCCTTTCGGGTTCACGAGATAGCCGATCCATTGCTCGTATAGTACTCGTTCTCCGCGAAGGTGGTGGCCTCGCGAAAGAGCACCGTTTTTGATGCCGAAACCTCCTGAGACGTGTTCTATGATCCAGTCCCATTCTTGAGCATAGCCTTCGTCCGAATCCTCGGACCCTCCGACCGCATTAAAGAGCAATTCAATTCTGCGGTCGGGATTCGTCTGGAACAAATCGACGAACAGACCAAACGTCTCTAAACGGAAGGCCCGCCATTGCGGCGAATCCTTGGGAATCTCGTACTGCGGATCCAGGGCGCGCCCCTTGTAAGCACATTCGTCCCCCGTGCAGCCTGTTTTCACCTGAATGAACGCAATGCGGCGTCGCTGCTCGGCGGGCAACCCGTCCAGGTGCTGAGCCAGCGACTGGATCATCCGGAAAAACAGCCGTTTGTACGCCGGAGCAAGATAGTACGGATAGTGCTTCCACTTGCCCAGATGCCGCTCGTCGTCGGTGCGGACTTTCGGCACGTCCTGTCCGTAGATCCACTGCGGTGCATCGGGGCCGGGATTGATGGAAATATACACGCACTTATCGTGCTCGGACGCTTTCTGCACTGCCAGGTCCAAGCCGCTCCAGTCAAATACGCCCGGCGTGGACTCGATTTCTTCCCAGTCGGCACCCAAAGACAGCCCTTTCAGGAAAGGATACTCCGTGAAGCTGAGCGACGAACCACGGTCCCATACGCCGTAAGCCTCCAGCGGGATACCCCCGACGCCTTTGGCAGCCATTGCGGTTGTTACGATGAGAAAGAACGAGATGAAATAAACGGCAGCGTGTTTGTACCTTTGCATGGGTAAACTCCTGTGGCACAAGTGTATCTTCGTACTTACCCTCGCTCGCTCCATCACAACTGCACCACAACCATCTGGTGCACATCAAAGGCCGGCACCACCAACTCCACCCGGCCCTCAACGTAGCCCCAGTTCTTGATTTCAGTGTCTCCAGGCTGCATGGTTATCCTCTTGGGCCTGCTGGGGACACGGATGGATGTCTTGTGAGGCTTGACAGGGGCAAAGCTGTGAATCGTGACGGGCCGGTAAGCCCCGGGTCTTTGTGGCGAGTACGTGCGCTGTCCCTTGGCCATATTAACTTCATGCAAAATATATTGGCTGTTCTTCTGGCGCAGCACAACCTCGACGTGGTCGGGCGCTTCCGTTGTGACCAGACGCTTCTCTGGCGGGACCATCGCAGTCATCACATCCCTGACCATTTCGAGCGGCGGAGTCTGCTCACCGTGGGCGCTGAGCAATGGGATTGCCACGTAGTAGGCGGTGCCTTCGCCGTAGCTGTTGGCGGTGAGCAATGGCCAGACTTCACCGCCGGCATCTGTAACGGTTAGCAGGGTCTCTGCCATACCCGTCGTGACCTTGTACAGGTAGTGCCGGAAGGGATAGTCCCGCCCATTGATCGTCGAGGTAAGGTTCTCAGGGCTTTGGGAATGGCCAACCTTAGCTATCCCGAACACCGAAAGCAAACGCCGATCTTGCTGAACGCCCATTCCGGTGACAAGGACGTTTCCACCGGCCTTGATGAGCTGGATGATTCCGTCGATATCCTTGTCGGTTAGTTTCTTCGGGTGTTCAACGAGGAGCAGCGGGCTGCATACGTCCTGCACGTGCAGACGCCAATCACCAACCATTTCATAATTGAGGTGCAAGCGCGGCAGAATAGCCGCCGCCCCGTCGATGCGATTGTTGGCCTTGTTGAAGCTGCGGACGGTGCTCTCGGCCAAGGCATAATGGGCCGCGGCGCCGTGAAACAGGGATACGTCGGCAAGCCGCTTTGAGCCCAGGCACCATCTCTGGCGGCTCCGCAGAAAGGGCTGGACGATCTTGCTGTAGAACTGGTGCATGTTCGGGTCAAGGCCGCTCGTAGCGGAAGGATTGTCCCACAGATTGAACCGACCGCCGTTGGCGACCACGATTGCCATTTCCTGCTCCATCTGAGGTCTGGCCTTCGGAACCTTCCGCATGGGCATCCCATCCGGTTGCTCGAAGGCATACCCGGTCGTCATGAGGTCAAATGGGATGCCAACGCCATCGTACCAGTGCGCCTCCAGCGAAAGCCCTTCGACCCTGTTAGCGATGTCGCCAGTCAAATACGCAATGCCAGGATCAGGCTTCTCCGGCATCCGAACCGAATATGCCCAGTTGAAGCTGACTAGGCAATCCGGATCGGTCGAGTGAATCAGTTTGCAAGTGTTGTTTATGAACTCGCGATAGATCTGCCGCTGCATTTCATGGAATTGTGACCAGCCAGGCTCGCTTTCGTTCTCCGGCAGCTCCATATCCGTTTGGCGCTTGAATCGTTCCCGGCAGCTCGGGCAATAACACAGGGAAATCGTAAAGACCGAGCCATCGAGCCAGAATCCGTCAGGGTCGTATCCGGCCATGATCTCCTTGAGCATCGGCCAGATATAACTCTCGGCAACGCCGCTGTGGTAACAAAGGGCGCGCTCCCACTCGCTGCCGTCGTGCTTGGAGCGATTCCACTGGGGCTGACGCCTCATGATCTCACCATCGCGGCCGATGTTGTAGTAGATTGAGAAGTGGTAGCCGTTCCTGCGGGCAATGTCGCGCCAAAGACCCAGTACATCGCGGGCGAGCTTCGGAGGTACGTGCCCTATCTTCGATGGATAGGTGGTCCAGCCCGGATTGCCTTTGGCGTGGATTTGTATCATATCCGGCCGCGAGAGATTGACTAACTGCTCAGTGAGCAGTGGGTCGGCATCCGCACCGACCGCAGCCGTTGCGACGGTGTGATGGTCCTCGTGAAGCAGGTAAAAGCTATTTGTGTACCAGTTATCTTGCTGTGCGCCAGCAGTTGCAACTACCAGCAGAGACAAGAAAGTAACGCGCCAAGCGATCGTGCCCAGTTCGCGCATGCCGTTGATTTTGCCAAGTTCTTGCATAGTTGTTCATCAGATCATACCGGATTGGCATCGGAAAGGGAATCATTAAAGAAATCCACGTTGCGAACTCTCGACCACACTTCGTGGCCTGGTCCGCTACAAACGGGGGAAGCGTTAACCTGAGTTTTCAACTTTTTGGCGTTCTTTGTCAGACAACTCGCTGGGACAGCCAGAAAATTGCTGAAATCTCAATGGAATTTTGATATTATGGAGCTTCAAATGTGCAGGAGAGTTTCTGTGAAGTGTATGGGGAAATCCCCGCTTCGTTGTTAAGGAATCGCAATGCTGCTCTTTAGAAAAAAGCCTGTTTCATCAATTCGCCTAAAAACGCATCCGTTTCCTGCTCGCGGGCAAAAAGGTCGCTGGTTGATTTGGCTGCTTCCATTAACCGGCTTTTTCGCTCTTCTATGGTTCCTGGTGCGCGTTTTACCGAAGCCTTCCCGGGCAACCTATCCCTGTCAGCGTGTAGCCTTTCCTCTGGCATCGGGTTTTATCATCTGGATTCTGGGACTGGCCGGTTCGTTGAGTGCTTTTCGCAGAGCTAAGCGTTATCGTACACAAGCACATTTTGTGCTGGGTGCAGTATTTGTTACCGTGAGTGTCGGGTGCATCTGGCTGGCTCTGAGCACGACCCAAGACAAGGCTACTTTGGCTGCTTTGCAGGCGTCTAATGATCCTATCGGAGCAGCACAAGGTGTGCATCCGGGACGGGTCGTATGGATACATGATCCGAACGCGACGGATTGGGACGGCTATTCTTCACCCGAGCACTGGTACGACGACAACCATACGGATCAGGCAGTCGTGGATAATATGGTGTCGCGAGCGATTCGTGGCTTGGCAGGTGAGAGTTTGGACGCGGCGGCATGGGATTCGATTATCAGGGCTTTCAATCGCAGCAGGGGCAAAGGGGACGTTGGATATACAGCCGGTGAGAAGATTGCTATCAAGATTAACAACACAATGTGTTACAACGCGAACACGAGCACGTTCGAGCAGCGGTCCGACAACAAAAACAGGATTGACAACTCGCCGCAAATGACTGTTTCGCTCCTGGGTCAATTGGTGAACGTGGTTGGAGTG
>DATKWR010000586.1:0-5621 GCA_035529475.1 Sedimentisphaerales bacterium
AGAAATGAACGCCGTTCCATAAGCTTGTGCTCCTGTGAGCCGCGGGACAAGTATCGGGCCTCGGGCTCTCCTGCCCGGACCTTGCCATTGTACACCGCTGCGCGTATGGGTCAAGACCGCGCCGGCACAGAACAACCTGAGAATCGGGATTCTACATGGATAGGAAGTACAAAGAAAAACGGAGCGCAGGATCTAATCTACGCTCCGTGAAACTCAACATAGAGCCGACGAACACGGGAGACTCGCGGACCATTTGCACCCACTCAGGACCGGTCCGTACTCGATGAGTCTCATCAGCCAAAAAACACGTTCGTGTGCCAGAAATGATGCGGCAGACGAACTACTGCTGGTGTGCGAAGACTCTGCGCCTCTGGAACAGGTAGAGGATGACCGCCAAAGTGATCAGACCGACAAGACCATTTTCGCCCAGGTCTCCAATCAGTGTGGTGAGGTTAAGTACAACTCCGCTGAAGAACGGAACTGAGTTACCGAAGAGGATGCCTGCGACAATCCCCAAAGCAACCAACAGCAGAAAGATCTCCGTAATCTCACCAAGCCACTTCTTGATTTCTTCCAGATAATGCATCTTCGACTCTCCTAATTCAGTGTTTTACAAACAGTCCTTTACAAACATCCACGTACTTTTTGTTCGGCCGGTCTTTTTCAATTACTTTAATATTTATGTCCAAAATACATGTAGATTATCGGCAATACGAACGCTCCGAAGGCTCGCCGGACTGAAAAAATACGGCCCCGAAACAACAGGTATCAGTACTGATATCGCAGCAATCACGTGCGGCGGGCCGCTGATGCCGAATCACCTGGACCTCGACCCAAAACTCTGCAATTCGACCCAGCCATATCCAAGGAAGAACACGTCCACGGACCGGAAACCCCATGCCCTCTTTTGGCCTCCTTCTCGGATACCTCTTTTTCCGGGAAGACGTGGTATTTGTTCGGGTTAAAATGGGTAATTTTTATGTTGACTTTGGAGTTAAAATAGGCTATCTTAAATTCATGTTGAGGAGCCTCGTATATTTCGCCCTGAAGATATCGCTCATCGTGACGCTCTGGACCTTCGTTTGGCATTACGTGGAGCCAAGGACCCAGGCCATGCGAATACTCCGAGCCGCACTTCTCGTGCTCGGATTACTGGGCATCCTGGCTATAGTGAGGATCACCGGCGGCTGATGGCGTCTCTGCCGGCGCGACTGCCCCCCTGCCGCTACGTCCTTCAATGCCGCCGGCCGCCGCGCCGCATGACGGAACGCGCAAAGGTGCTACAGCTCTCCATCACTTCTCCAGTGCGACCAGGTCTTCGTAGGTTTCACGTCGTCTGATGATGGAGAACTTGTCGCCATCGACAAGCACTTCGGCGGCTCGACCCCGCGCGTTGTAGTTGCTGCTCATGCTGAAGCCGTACGCACCGGCGGTGAAGACGCAAAGCAAATCGCCTCGTGCAACCGGCGGCAAGGCCCGGTCCTTCGCAAAGAAGTCCGCGCCTTCACAGATCGGCCCGACGATGTCCACCACTTCGCTTCCCTCCGGCTTTGAATCCGAAGCGCGCTGGCGGGGCACAAACTTTTCATCCACCTTCGCCGGCCAGATGAAATGGAACGCGTCGTACAACGCGGGGCGGATCAGATCGTTCATCCCCGCATCGGTAATGACAAACCTCTTGCTGCCTCCTTGCTTGACGTAGAGGACGCGCGTAAGCATGATCCCCGCATTGGCGCAGATGCTCTTGCCCGGCTCCAGCACAAGCCTGATGTCCTTGTCCTTCAATAGAGGCACAATTCCCGCCGCATACTCTGCCGCTGAAGGCACCGTGTCCGACTCGTAATCGGCGCCGTAGCCGCCGCCCAGGTCGAGCGCTTCGACTGTATGGCCTTCGCTTCGCAGCCTGTCAACGAGCGGCAGGATCTTTTTCACGGCCTCAACGTAAGGGTCGATTTTCTTGCCCCCCGTGCCCAGATGTACGTGAAGAGCGCAGATATTGACCGCCGGGTCGTTGCCATAGTCGGAAAAAACTTTCGCCGCCCTTTCGATATCGACGCCAAACTTTGTCTCGCGCTTGCCCGTGGTCAGAAAGATGTGCGTTTTGTAATCCACGTCGGGATTGACACGTAAAGCGACTCGGGGCCGTTTGCCTCGCTGCTTTGCCAGCCGAATCAGGTTCTCCAGCTCCGCTTCGGACTCAATGTTGAAATAGCCGATGCCGGCGTCCAGCGCTTCGAGAATTTCGGTATCGGTTTTTCCGACGCCAGCATAGACGACTTTTGACGGATCGCCGCCGGCCTGCAAGACACGATACAGCTCGCCGCCGCTGACAATGTCGAAGCCGCTGCCCGCCTCGGCCATGAATTTGAGAATGTGGATATTGCCGCAGGCCTTGACCGAGTAGCAGACCATCGTTTCGAGATGAGCGTAGGCCTGCTGGATTTTCGCAAGATGGTCCTTGAACGTGGCCTTGCTGTATATATAGACCGGCGTACCGACCTGGCCGGCGATGAGCTCGACGCTGACGTCCTCGGCAAACAGCCTGCCTTGGGTGTAATTGAAATAGTCCACTTGATGCCCTTCTTTGCACGTTTTGCCCGGAGTTTACGGAACTCCTGGCGCATATCGCCCAATAGTATAAGCCGCCGAGCGGCGATTGCAAGAAGACGTCTGAATCCGGCGCGCATGCGAACGGGCGTCCCGAGCCGGCGCAAAAAAAAACGGAAGGTTCCATCATGTGCGAAAGAACCTTCCATTTATCGCGTAACCGGCCTGGGCCGGCGGCTCGCCATCGCTCTTGTGACAGAGACGGGCGAGCTACTGAATCGTTACGCTATTTTTTCTTCTTGGCTGTTTTCTTCTTTGTCGCTTTCTTCTTGGCTGTTTTCTTTTTTGCTTTCTTCTTCGCCATTAGTTGTCACCTCCTTTTGGCTGACTAAAATCCTTTTCAATTTCTCTTCGCGTTACAACACGCGTTTACACTAAGAAACTTCACAAACAAATTACAGAACAAAATAAAAAAAATTCATATATTTTTTTATCGTCTAAAACTTTACAAATACTTGACAGATTTTTTTGCGGGCAACATTTTACACAACCGCGTATATTCTCTACTATAATGCTCTGTCGGCGAAAATCAGAATGACACGTGAAGTGTCTCGCTGTCCGATGGCGCCTTTTATCCATTGCGGTTTTGCAGTGTCTTCGATAAAATTCTTTTGCAGTAACACACAGGTTTGTTGTTAATTGTTTATGAACAAAGGAAAGATAGCATTGTTCGGCGGCACCTTCGATCCGATTCATCTCGGTCATACGATGGTGGCCGCAGAGGCATGCAAGCGTCTCGGCGCAGAGAAAGTCATTTTCATTCCCGCAAAACGTTCACCGTTGAAAGGTTTCCTGCCCAAGGCCGGTGACGCCGATCGATTCAACATGATCGCGCTGGCCATCGCGGAGCAAGAGCGTTTCGAGGTCAGCGACTACGAGCTGAACAAGCCGGCGCCGAGTTTCACCCTGGAAACGGTCAGGCAGTTCCAGCAAGAGTACGGCCGTGAGACATCCATTCACTGGCTTGTCGGCGCCGACGGCATCGATGATCTGGTGTATTGGTATAAGATCGTAGAGCTGATCGATGCGTGCCATCTGACGACGATGTATCGGGCAGGCTGCGAACCGCCTGATTTCACCAGGTTTGAGGGCCTTTGGGGAAGCCGGCGGGCCGAAAAGCTCCAGCGAGATATCGTCCAAACACCTCTGGTTGATATCAGCAGCACGGAAATACGAAAAAGGTTAGCGACCGGGCAGGACGCGGCCGAAATGCTGCATCCGGGCGTCGCCGACTATATCCGCGAGCAGGGTCTTTACAGAGTCAACGAACCGCAAGCCAGCGGATGAATGCGGGGCTTACCGCTGCGTCACATTCTGCTCAATCCCCCCGAGCAGCCAATCATACCAAGCGGACATACCTTCGCCGGTCCTGGCGGATAGCGGAAAAATCTCAATGGCCTGGTTCAGTCTGCGGGCGTCGGCCTTCGCTCGCTCGATGTCGAAATCCACGTGCCCGCCCTTCAGCAGATCTATCTTGTTGATGAGCAACACTTTGGCCTTGGCGAAAATCGCAGGATACTTGGCCGGCTTGTCGTCCCCCTCGGCTACGGAAAGCACAACGATCTTGGCGCTCTCGCCCAACGCAAAAGCCGAAGGGCAAACCAGGTTCCCCACGTTTTCGATGACAATCAGATCCAGATCTTCGACGGGCAGCTTCTTCAATGCCTCGCTGATTTGGGCCGCCGACAAATGACATGCCCCGTCGGTGTTAATCTGCAGGACCGGCGCCCCGGTCACCCTGATTCTCTCGGCGTCGATATCGGTCTGTATGTCGCCCTCGATCACGCCGATTCGGGTCTTGTCTTTCAATTCGTTTATGGTCCTGGTCAGAATGGTCGTCTTGCCGGAGCCCGGAGACGAAATCATATTCAGGCACAATTTCTTGCGCTCGGCCAGAAACATGATGTTCTCGAAAGCATACTTTTCATTCTCAGCCAGAATTTTCTTGCCTACATCAATCTTTTCCATCGCTGCCATCCGTTTGAAATTCTATCTGTTCGAGCACCAGAGGCGCATCGGGCAACAGCTCAAAATCCCCACCGCCGCACTGCGAACACTGCGGATGCGAAAACTCGACGTCGAAATCCTGGCTGCAACTCTTGCACCGCGCCTTGAGCGGTTTATGCTCTATGTCAAGCTTAATGCCTTCGAATGGCGTATCTTTCGCAATAGCCTCAAAGGCGAAACAAAGTATCTCATCATTGATGGCATTGAGCGTTCCGCAACTGATCTTCGCGCCGACGGGTTTCGCATTCTGTTTCGCCGATTCCTCGGATATGATCGCCATCAGGCTCTTGGCCACCATCGTCTCGTGCATCAGCATATCCTCGGGAGCTCGCGTCCGTATGGCATCTGCACGATTCTTCTTCCGCCGATCCGCGTTTCCATCTCTACAACGGGCACGTCGCTTGTTTCTATGACCTCGCCTATGATTTTCGCATCTTTTCCCAAAGGATGATTTGTGCACATGCTCAGACACCGGTCGGCGGACTCCGGCGCGACAACGGCGACGAATTTGCCTTCGTTGGCGATTGTCAGCACCTCGAAGCCGAGCATGTCGGCCGCGGCCTGAACGGCGGGCCTGACCGGGACGTCCTTTTCGCGGATTTCGATGCTCAATCCAGCACCTCGGGCGATCTCATTCAGCGTTGCCGCCAACCCGCCGCGAGTCGGGTCTCGCATGAATTTCACGCCCGTCGCGTTTTCGAGAAGCTCGCATGTCAGCGGCGCCAGGGCCGCACAGTCGCTGGCCAGTTGCGATTGAAAGCCCATATCCTGCCGTTGAGAGATGATGGTCATGCCGTGGTCGCCGAGGGTGCCGTTAATGAGGATCTTGTCCCCGGCGGCGATTCTGCCAAAGCCCAAATCCGCGCCGGGGATCCGCACGCCTATTCCGGCCGTATTGATGAAGATTCCGTCGGCAGCGCCGGCTTCAACCGTCTTGGTATCACCGGTTACGATATCGACGCTGCTCTGGCGCGCCGTATCGGCGATACTCGCCAGAATCCTGTCCA
>DATKWR010000587.1:0-4062 GCA_035529475.1 Sedimentisphaerales bacterium
AGTCAGCCGGCCAGTTTGACGCCGTGGTTGAGGACCCATGCGGCGAAGCTGGCGCTGTGGTGGCGCTGGAGTGACTCGGCGGGAAAGAAGTGCAGTTCGACCTCATCGCCGGCCTCGCTCTGCACCTGCGCGGCGATGCGGGCCCGACCGTACAGGTCCCAAGCCTCCAGTCCCTCGACAAAGACCGCCAAGTCAATGTCGCTCCACTGATCGGCCCTGCCCTCGACCTGTGAGCCAAAGAGGTACGCTGCCGTAACGGGAGCAAAGCGGGAAAGGCTTGCGACGGCGGCCCGTGCCTGTTGCTCTACTGTGATATCGATCTGAGCCATTGTATGAACTCCTTGGATCGGATGAGTACGTGCTGAGCCTGCTCTTTTTTTACCTCAAAGGCAAGGTCTGCAACCTCCTCAGGATAGCGGGTCGGAATGTAGTACGCGGAGAGTTCCCGCAGAAAATCTACTTGTCTTTCATTGATCGTTACCCCGGCGACCTCCGCCAGTCGCACAAGCTTGTGAACGCGAGGAGGCAACTCACGGGTGCGCAGCACAACGACTGCTTTCAGCGCCTTCTCCACTGCTTGCTGGCAGCAGAAGAGCACGTACAAGTAGCGTCCCGCCTTGAACATCGCGTCGGCGGTGTCCAGGTCGTATCGTGCTCGCTCGTTCCATTGTTGGGATATGTCGTCCATGGCGCTATTATAATGGCAAAGACAGACCGAAGCAACGGCAAAGGCCGGCGGCGGGCATGAAGGTGAATGTTCCCCTTATCGTCCGCGACCGCGTTCTTTAACTCGCAACCATGCTTTATGTTCATTCTACCATTTATAGTTGCACAAAGTCAACCAGCAATCATACAAACGGAGAGGACCTTGCTATCTCATCGTCACGACGGCGATTTCGTACGTGCGCACTTGGGGAACGTGGAATCTCACCAGGCCATCCTGCTCGTGAAAATCCAGGTCGAGATCGCTTTGCCGTTCGGGGCTGATTAGGGTCACGCCCGCGACCCGGTGCTGGGCAGGCAAGCGGAGGCTGATCGAGATATCCTCGGCAGGGCCGTTACTCCGATACTTCACCAGATGAACCAGACGCTTGCCGGGCTGCTCGGTCAGTTCCACACAGAGTCCTGACTCGGCCTCAATCGATACGGAAAGCCGGTCGTCACAGGCCCGGCGGATGGCGCCGACAACGTCGCCGTTTGCCTCGATTCGCACGACGCCGGCGGCCGGCAGGTCGTTCAGCGCCGGTTTTTCTCGCGGACGCAGCCACTGGTCATGCGTGGCGGCCCGGCCAACGATACAGAGCCGGCCCCCCGACTTGACGTATTGCTCGATTCGTTCTATCTGCTCATCGGACAGCGCGACGCAGCCGGCGAGAACCAGCACGCGATAGCGGTTCAAATCGTTCAGATGGCCATCGTATATGATCTGAAAAGGCATCCAGCTTTCAATAAGAGCCTGCTCGGCCTGATACGTCAGTCGAGCAACATCCGAGCCGCCGAAGACCTGCGAGGCAAAGCTTCGAAGCACCGCGATGTCGGCGACGACGTCCGCGTTTCGCAGCAAATCGCGACGTGAATGAAAGAAACGAATGAAAGGCCCAAGCGCCTCGGACATGGGTTCGTCCGAGCCCGGCCTGGCGACGATCTTGCCATACTCAAACCAGCAGATACAGCCGAGGCAATCGCGGTTGAACGCCATCGACTCGGCCATCTCAAGGGGCGTGGTTGCATACGCGAACGCGATGTTGTCCATCCGCCCGGCGAGCTTGTACGTGCGAATGCGCGTGCGCAGTTGCCCGCCTTCATAGCCAGGCGGCCGGCCTTCGTCCCAGAAGGCCTCCCCGCCCTCAAGGAGCCGCCCATGGTCCACGGGCGGGCGGATCCACTCGCCCGGCCCCCCAGGATTGCACTCGATCAGAATGTCCCTGCGAAGCGTCCGGGCGTACCGGCTCATACGATGGTAGGAATCAGCGAGAGAGCGGCATGAGAACTCCAGCCAGGCCCTGTGCAGCAAAGTCTGCGATCCGCCGGTTATGGGCGGACGGATGTCGTTCGGGTCGTTGACGCCCATTTCCTTCAACTGCCGGGCCGTGAAAGTCTCGCCCAGGTAATCGCCGAAGCGCTGGACGGAGTTCGCGTCCTGTCCGGGGCCGGACCCATAGTTGTCGAAGTGCAGCAGGTCCGCTTTGATGTCGTTGACGGCAAAGCGAACAATCTGCCGGTAGAACGCCTCGGCACCGGTGTGGTTGCGGTTCCAACGGTAGCGATACGCAGCGCCGCCGCCGTACGTGACCGGCCTGCCATCCTCGCCGAGCAGGACCCAGTCTTTGGCCTGCGGCGTCTCCTGGAACAGAGGCTCCCAAAGAAAGGCCCCGCTGTAGTTATAGACGCCGACACGAAGACCACGGTCGTGACACAGTTGCGCAAACCGCACCGCATCGGCCATGCTCTGACGCTCGGCTTGGAGCCCTGCACCTTTATAGCAGTGCATCATGATGAAATTCACGCCGAGGGCCTTCAATTCAGCAATCATCTCGGGGCTGTGTTCCCGCATGTAGGCGGCGCGCTGCTCGGCGGTGGGGGTGTAACCCTCGCTGCCGTCACGCCGGACGCGAAACAGAAGCGGCTCCCAACTGCCCGCCATGACAATCCCATCCCGTTGCAGCCAGTCGGGGCGTTGATCGACAGGCAAGGTCAGCGGTTCGGCCTGCGCCAGACAGGCCAGAAGAAAGATAAGCACGATGACCCGCCGGACGGGCGAGAACGACCTTCCGCGAAATGACCGGGCCGATATTTCTTTGAATAGCCTCTTGCTCATCGTCGCACGTCGTTGGCGACCTCCCGCAGCTTGGCCAGGCAAACCTCGCAATCGTCCGTGCTGTAGAGCTTCGGCCCCATGCCGCAGGGCAGCGTCAACAGGTCGCCTTTTTGAAAGTCCCTGACGTCCTGCCTGTTCTCTATTCCCCAGGCGATTCTCTTGCCGTTCCTGTAGGCAGGGTATATCGTGACATCGTATTGTGAGGCGTCGAAGCTGATGATCTGGACCTGGGAATTGAACAGCTCGTCCCAGTTCATGTTGCCGCAGACGTGCACGCCCGGCGTGACGTCGAAGCTCTCGAAAAGCGGGGACCACAGCCGGTGATAATCGAAACCCGCCTGTCCCAGCGCCGGCTCATCCAGAAAGAGGATTATCGTGCCGGCGTTTAACCCGTCGAGCAGGGCGTCGATGTGCTGGCACGTCCTGGCAATCGCCTCATCCTCGCTGTAGCCCGCCAGGATAAGCGTGGCCGGGCCGATGCACTGCACCTTCACGACCGGCCTGCCCTCGACTTTTTTCTTGAACGTATCCAGGCAGCTCAGCTTGCCCGGGTTCTTGATGTAATCCATCATCGCGTCGCCCAGCTTGGGAAGCTCCGGCAGGAACGGTATGTCATGGCGCAGGCTGAATTCCACGGCCTTCTCCACGTCCTCGTAGGGCAAAGACCCGACTTGTGTTACGATTCCATTTCCAGACATGTCACACTCTCACTTTAGCTTGAATCCTCACGCTTAATTTTTGGGCGATTCGGCCGAACGAGGGCAATTTATTGTCATGGGACCCGACAGTCAATAAAAAATGCCCGAATTCCTGAGATTCCGCCCCGGCCCCGGCACCCGACAAGGCGTGCGGCTGCCAGAGCAAGCGCCTTAGGTGTCTATGAAATGTCTTCTGTAAAGATCAAACGCTTGAATCGACCGTTCCGGAAGATAATCGAATATCTTTTCAGGGTCGGTCGCCAGGTCCCTGACGATGCTCAGGTTATTTTCGTAGCCCAAATACTCCTGCTTCATATCTTCTACCAGGTCGTGCTCATTGCGTGCCTGAAAGACCGACGGCTTGCCATACACAACCTTGTATCCTTTGGCCTGAAGGTAATACGAAGCCCAGATGTCGTCCATACGCCCGATATGCGGGAAGAGAAAGTAGTCCTTCAGCCGCCGCCCACTGAGAAACGTATTCTGTGAATTGAACGGTGCGAGCTGATTGCTCGCTATGGGAAACAGGGCCGGGTCGAACTCGCA
>DATKWR010000588.1:0-2839 GCA_035529475.1 Sedimentisphaerales bacterium
GGTACAGCGCAGCGGGCTTTGAGGGGCTGGGCGAGAACGAGCGTGACCGTCCGGTCGACCGGACGCGGCGGATTCATTTCGCCAACCTGCCGCCGAAGTGCACGATCCGGATATATTCGCTGGATGGCGACCTGGTGCGCAAGCTTGACCACGACATGGACCCGTCGGATCCGCTGTCAAACCACGAAACGTGGGACCTGATCACTCGTAACACTCAGATGGTGGTATCGGGGCTGTACTACTGGACGATTGAGACGCCCGACGGCAAGTCGCAGGTAGGCAGTCTGGCCATTGTCATGTAGTGCGGCGGCCTGATAGGGCGAAGTCAAACGAGCTACAGCAGGCCGTTTCCGGGACAACCCGGAAACGGCCTTTACCGTAAAAGCCGGTTATCCGAGGCATCGGGGCGGCGGTTTTGCGCCGGTGCCGGAGGCGCCCGCCGGCATGCGAGTGAGCCCCTCCGAAAACCACGAAATCGATTGGCGACGCCGCTAAAAGGGCTTGCGAGGAGCGTTGATTTTGTGTAACCTTAGTGCTTAGTAGGATAGGCAGCCCGGGCTGAAGGCCCGTGTCTGCAGATTCTTTTTTTGCAAACGGAGCAGCCTGTTCGTCAAGTATATGACAGGTAAGGAAACATCAAGCAAGTAGCGTGAGAATTGTGATGATTAGAGTATTGCCCAGGTTAGCACTGCTAATCGCCATAATCGCGACCGTGCCATCTGCGGCCTCTGCGCGGACGGCAGTTGAGTACCAACGCGACCAGGGCCGGGTTACGACGGCCAGTCCGGCGTACTGTCTCGCGACGCATGACATCGGCCAGATCGTATTCGGCGTGAACAACAACGGCACGATTGGCACCCAGTATTCCTCGTCCGGCACCCAGGATTGTTTCACGGGATTGCCGGTGCCGACCCTGGAGTATCCGAAGGGTTCCAACACGCGTTATCTTTTCGGCGCAGCGTTCTGGATTGGCGCCGTGATGGGGCGCGATACGCTCGTGTCAATCGGCCAGGATGGCTGGGCAGTGGGCGACGCCGAATTCCACCCGGACGAAGCGCCCTTCGGCAGCATGATCTTCCGTTCCACAATTGATCCCTCAAAGCCGGAGTTCGAGGATGCAATCTCCGAGCAGGACTACATCGCCGTCTATACCGATACCTTTACGAGTGGAGTCGGCGGCATCAATCCGGACGAAGTCGATGCCCGCCTGCATGTCCCCCTTCACATCGAGGTCACGCAGAGTTCGTATGCCTGGTCATATTCTTATGCCGAAGACTTCGTGTTGTTCGACTATGCCATCAAGAATATCGGTGACGACCGGCTCAAGAAGGTGTACATGGGGTTCTACGTTGACGCCGACGTTCATTCGGAGAGCGTAGACGGACAGACGGGTGCCCAGGATGACATTTGCGGCTTTTTGCACAGCATCCCGGCGGCGTACCTTCCGGAGCAGTGCCCCGACAGCGACATCGTGAACCTCGCGTGGATTGCCGACAGTGACGGTGATTTCGAGGCGCCCCCGGGCATGGACGTGCCCAACGTCACCGGTATGAGGATCGTGCGAACGCCGAGCAAAGACCTGAACGTATCGTTTAACTGGTGGGTCAGCAACGGCGATCCCACGATTGACTTCGGCCCGCAGACCCGGGCCAAGGTCCGTAATCTGGAGCACGGCGGCCTGGGAACCCCCATCGGTGACCGCAACAAGTACTGGTTTCTCAGCAATGGTGAGTTCGACTACGACCAGGTTTTCACGGCCAGTATTTCGCCGCTGGATCCGATCTGGCTTCCGCCCAACCCGATTCTCAAGGACCAACTGTCGTGGGGATTCGACACCCGCTATCTGCTCTCGTTCGGGCCGTTCGACATCGAATCGGGCCAGACCCTGCCATTGTCGTTCGCATACATTGCCGGCGCGACTTTCCACACGGATCCGAACAACATCAACAATCTCCCGGATCGACCTGACGTGTACTACGAGAACGTCAGTTTCTCCGATTTCGGCGCCAACGCCACGTGGGCCGAGTGGATTTACGACAATCCGGGAGTCGACACCGATGGTGACGGCGATTCCGGCACGTTCTACATCTGCAACCTGGGCGGCGACTCGTCCTTTGTGGGCACCGAGACCACTATCGATACCTTTGGCGGCATCATCGACACTACTATCGTGGATATCTGGGAGTACGAGAACGATACGGTAATACCTCGTCAGGGTGACGGGGTGCCGGACTTTCGGGGCGCCAATCCTCCGCCGGCGCCGCTGGTGCGCGTGGAGTCACGGACCGGAGCCGTCATGGTCCGCTGGAACGGTTTTCGCTCGGAAACGGCCATAGACAACTTTTCCCGCGAGATCGACTTCGAGGGCTACCGGGTGTACCTGGCCCGTGACGAGCGGCGGGACAGCTACACAACGATGCAGTCGTTCGACTTTGAGAACTACAACCGGTGGCAGTGGGACGACTCGGCGGCAGTGGGCGGCAATATTGGCGCCTTTGTGTTGCGGGTCAGCCCTTTCACGCTCGACGAGTTGCGCTGCCTGTACGCGCCCTTAGGCTGCGGGGACGAACTGTGGCATCCCGACCAGCATCCCCGGAGCAAGCCGCTGGTGGTCGACACGGGATCAGGGCCGCCGGCCATCTACTACTTTGAGCCGCAGGATTTCAACCGCTCGGTGCTGGGCAACTATTCGAACGCCCTGACGCGGATACGCAAGCGGGACACCACGGCCATCAAACCGACGGTGGAGTGGATTGAGGACCCGAGTACGATTCCGGACTCGCTTCGGGCCAGGGTGCTGGTCGACGACTCGCTGTTCTTGTACTACGAGTACCAGTTT
>DATKWR010000589.1:0-5402 GCA_035529475.1 Sedimentisphaerales bacterium
TTGAGTACGCCGAGCATCCCGAACGCGGAGTCAGCTACTGGGACTGGAGCCTCGTGCCGATCAAACAGCAGGATGGGGTTGTCTCAGGCCTGGTTCTGACGCTTGTAAACGTGACGGAACAAAAAAGGGCCGAGCAGGCACTGCAGGAAAGCGAGCACCGTTACCACGCCATCTTCGAGCAGGCGGCAGACTCCATTGTCCTGATTGACCCGGAGACTGCAGAGCTGGTGGAGTTTAACGACAGGGCATACGAGAACCTCGGCTATAGCCGGGAGGAATTTGCCAAATTGAAAATAGCGGACCTGAACGTCGTTGAATCGGCTGAAGAAGTGCTGGAACATGCGGAAAAAGTCGTCACGCAAGGCAGCGACGGTTTTGAGACAAAAAAGAGATGCCGGAGCGGGGAGATACGTGACATTCAAGTCAGTGCAAGATCGATTGCCCTGGGCGGGAAGAATTACATTCAGAGTATATGGCACGACATCACCGACCGCAAGCGGGCCGAAGAGGCGCTGTACGAGAGGGAAGCTACACTGACGAACATTTTCCGGGCGGCGCCGGTCGGCATTGGGCTCGAATGTGACCGTGTACTGTCGCGCGTGAATGATACGATATGCGAGATGCTGGGCTACTCCAGAGAGGAGCTCGTCGGACAGCGTGCCAACATGTTCTATCCGAGCGAGGAAGACTACCAACGCATCAGAGGCGAGAAACGCCGGCAGATTCTTCAAAAAGGAACGGCAACGATTGAGACGCGATGGAAACGCAAGGATGGTCGAATCATCGATGTCCTGCTGAGCACGATTGCTCTTGACCCGGCCGACTTCTCGAAGGGTGTGACGTTCACGGCCCTCGATATCACCGAGCGCAAACGCGCCGAGCAAGCGATGAGAGAGTCCGAGGAGAAATTCAGATCTCTGGCCGAACAGTCTCCGAACATGATTTTCATTAACAAAGAAGGGAGAGTAATTTATGCCAACAAAAGGTGCGAAGAAGTCATGGGATACACGAGAGAGCAGTTATATTCTCCTGATTTCGACTTCCTGACCATGATTGCACCAGAATCGCTGGATGTGATCAGGGAGAATTACGCCAGACATTTGCGGGGCGAGGAGGTTGAGCCATACGATTACTGCCTCATCAACAAGCAGGGGGAACGGATTGAAGCCATCAATGCGAGCAAGCTGATTCACTATGAAGGGGAGACGGCCATCCTCGGGATTGTGACGGACATCACGGAGCGCAAAAGGGCCGAACGGGAATTGTGCGAATCGCAGGAGCGGCTGAAGATACTGTTCGAATCGGCGCCGGATGCCATCTACCTGACCGACCTGGAAGGCCGATTCGTGGACGGCAACAGGGCGGCGGAGGAGTTGGTTGGATTCGCGAAGGCCGAGCTGATCGGAAAGAGTCTCGCCGAGAGCGGATTGCTGTCGGCCGAACAGTTGCTACTGGCGGCGGCAAATCTGCGAAAAGTGGCCGCCAGCAAGCCTTCGGGGCCGACTGAATATGCTATCAGGCGCAAGGACGGCAGCCTCATTGCCATTGAAGTACGGACCTTCCCCGTGAGAATATTAGACCAGGTCCTGTCGCTGGGCATCGCACGCGACGTCACGGCGCGCAGGCAGGCGCAGCAAAGGCTTCTCGACGACCGGGAGCAACTCAAATCGCTGGCGTCCCAGCTATCGCTCACGGAGGAGCGCGAAAGGCATCGTCTGGCGACCGAGCTGCACGACCAGATCGGCCAGTCGCTGGTGATCTCCAAAATCAAGCTGGACCAGCTTGCCAAGGACGAATCTTGCGGCGATCTGGCCAAGGCCCTCCACGACGTCTCTGTTTGTCTGGGGCAGGTCATTAGCGACACCAGAAGCTTGACATTTGATTTGAGCTATCCTATCCTATACGAGCTGGGCTTTGAGGCGGCGGTGGCTGAATGGCTCATGGAGCACGTTCAGGAAGAACACGGAATCGAAACCGATTTCGAAGATGACGGGCAGTCGAAGCCGCTGGACGACGACATCCGGGCGCTTTTGTTCCGGAACGTGCGGGAGTTGCTGATCAACGTGGTCAAGCATGCACGGGCGCGCCGCGTCAAAGTCGCGGTCCGCAGGGTAGAAGATCAGATTCTCACCCGCGTAGAGGATGACGGCGTGGGATTCGACCCGGTCGAAGTGACGGCGATGGCCGCCAAGAGAGCCGAGTTCGGTCTTTTTAGTATTCGGGAGCGACTGGAACAGTTGGGCGGCCTCTTCGAGGTTGTTTCCGCCCCGGGCCGGGGCACCAGGATTACGATGACCGCGCCTCTGAAGTACAGGAAAAAGGAAGGATAGGACTCGAAGATGAAGGTTAAAGTTCTGTTGGTGGATGACCATGCGATCATACGCGAGGGTTTGCGTTCGTTGCTTGAAAAACAGCCGGATCTGGAGGTCGTTGCCGACGCGGATGACGGCCGGAGGGCTATCGAGTTGGTGCGGGAGCTCTCGCCGGACGTGGTCATCATGGATGTAACGATGCCGAGGTTGGGCGGAATCGAGGCGACTCGTCAGATCACCGGCGACTTCCCGGCCGTCAAGGTCATTGCCCTGTCCATCCACTCCAGGAGGCGGTTCGTTGCCGATATGCTCAGCGCCGGAGCGGCGGGTTACATCTTGAAGGAGTGCCTCTTCGACGAGCTGGTTCAGGCGATTCATGCGGTCAGCGAGGGCGGCCGATACCTCAGTCCGAGAATTACCGATGTGGTCGTTGATGATTATGTCAAGCGGTTGTCGTCGGGCGATGAATCGCCTCTACGATCGCTGACGGGCCGGGAACGCGAGGTCCTTCAGCTTGTGGCCGAGGGAAAGTCCACCAAACAAATCGCCCTGGAATTACACGTCAGCAACAAGACCATCGAGGCCAATCGGCGTCAGATCATGGAGAAGCTGGACATGCACAGTGTGGCCGAGCTAACCAAATACGCCGTCCGGGAAGGATTGACCTCTCTGGAGGCATGAGCGTCCCGCGCGGGCCGCGGACGAGCACGCCGTTTCATTTCGCCCCCGCTGAAATAGGCTTCTCGAAGCACATTTTGAGGATTATCCTTGTTGCATTCATCCGCTCTCTTCGCCGATAAATTCCTCAGTAGAAGAGCATCGCCGGAATTGATGGCTCTGTCATCATGCCGGGTGGGTATCGACAGGACGGCAGGTGATGCTGATGGGCAGTTGCCCGAAATGCTGCTTTCGACCGCCGGCTTTGGGGAGATATGCGGCAGTCGAATTCGCCGAGGATTGTAAGGACGGTTAGTGGAGAGGGGCAAAGCAACGGGAGCACCGCTTTGGGGGCGATGCTTTGCCCCTTGGCTTGTATCAACTGTTGCGATCTAATGAGAGATTCTTCTCATTAGATCGCGGCACGGCTTCTCATTTCTTGTTGCTTCACAACAATTCGCTTTTTCTCTGTGCGGCCGGATTCCTAAGAGCGTCCCAAGTCGCGTCGCCAAAATTGCACCGGCACGCGCTTGACACGGTTCTCGAAACCAGCTATCGTAAACATGGGTCGGCCTTTGATGTAAGGGACCCGAGCCGCCGTTCAGTTCAACAGTGAAAGGCAGAAGACCATGAAAGACAAAGAAATTGCCCAAAACGACACAGCATCAAAGCCGCAGCGCGAGCCCGATTGGCGCGGGACGCGAAGGGCCTTTATCCGCGATACTTCGCTGGCGGCCGCCGGCGCGGTTGCCGGTGCGCTGGTGCCCCAGGGGGACGTGCTCGGCGCACAAGCGGACCCGGCCGTCAGAAAAACGCTGTGCTACAATCCGGAAATGGAATACCGCCGGCTCGGAAAGACCGGACTCTGGGTCTCGGCCGTGGCCCTGGGCGGCCACTGGAAACGCGTCAACGTCATGAACCAGGACTTCGACCAGAACCGTCATGAGGTCGTCAGCCGCTGCATGGAGGTAGGCATCAACTATATCGACGCCTGCTGGGACAATGAAGTCAAAGCCTACAGCAAGGCCCTGGCGGGCCGGCGCGACAAGATGTTCATGGCCCTCTCAAACGGCGCCAAGGAGCCGCGTTTCGAGCAGTATCGCACGGCCAAGAAACTGCTGGAGAGCCTCGACGAGCTGTTGCGAGACTCGAACCAGGAATACACCGACTTATGGCGCATCACCTGCTTCGAGCCGGGCGGCCGGCACGCTTTCGACACGTCCTGTGAAATCGCCGAGGCCCTGGAGACGGCCAAGAAGCAGGGCAAGGCCCGGTTTATCGGCTTCTCCTCCCACGACCGCCGGTGGATCAAGTTTATGATCGAGTACTTCCCGCAGATCGACGTCGTGCTGTTTCCCTATACGGCCAAGAGCAAGGCCATGCCCGAGGACAGCGTCTTCGACGCGCTCAAGAAATGCGACGTGGGCGCGTTCGGCATCAAGCCGTTTGCGAGCAACTCATTGTTCAAAGGCAGCAGTGCGCCGGACGACCCGAACGCCGAGGAAGACGACCGCCGCGCCCGGCTGGCGCTTCGCTATATCCTGTGCAACCCGCACCTGGTCCCGATTCCAGGGCTTGTCAGCATTCACCAGGTGGACAACGTCGCAAAAGCGGTGAAGGAGCGTCGGGAGCTTGACGTGGCCGAGGCCGAAGAGCTCCGGCAACTGATGGACCGGACCTGGGCGAAGCTGCCCCCGAACTACCAGTGGCTCAAAAACTGGGAGTACGTGTAAGAGACGCCAAAGCCGCCACCGTCTGGGAAGAGTTGTCATGCTGAGCGTGGCGAAGCATCTGGCCCCCGAATGAGGCAAACGTTGCATTCAGTTCGCAATCCAGATCCTTCGCCTGCGGCTCAGGATGACAAGGGGGCGGGCTTAGGGGTGGCCTGATATGGTGAGGCAGTGGATTCTGTAGCAGGAGTATTCCGTGCGACATTTTGAATCTTGTATCCTGACTGTTTTCCTGGCCGCAGGGTCGGTTCTGTTCGTCGCCTGCAGGCAGCAAATAAGCCCCGAGCCTGAGCCTTTGCTGTTGCTGGAAGAAGAAGGCTTGCCCGAGCCTGACCCGGCGGCCGGGCCGGTGGCCGACAACAGCCGGTGTCACGTCTGCCACGTGAACTACGAGGACGAGGCATTGACGCTCGTCCATACGCGAGCCGACGTCGGCTGCGAGGACTGCCACGGGGCCTCCGACGCGCACTGCTCCGACGAAGACAACATCACGCCGCCGGATGCGATGTTTGCAGAGGACAAGATCAAGTCCTTCTGCATGGGCTGCCACACGAAAGAAAAGATCGGCATCGCCGTTCATGCGTCGGTCATGGCCGAGACGGACCCGAAGAATGCCCGCTGCACCGCCTGTCACGGCGAGCATCGTCTCGCGTACCGCACGCGCAAGTGGGACAAGGTGACGCGCGAGCTTATCAAGGACGAC
>DATKWR010000590.1:0-9473 GCA_035529475.1 Sedimentisphaerales bacterium
GCCCCCAGCCTGACCGATGTCGATGGCTATTTCTATCCGACGATCTGGCCACGCAAGGGCGCCCCGGCGGGGACAGCCCTGCGGGACACCGGCTGGAAGATTGAGGAAATTGAAAAGGAAATACGAGCCCAGATCGAGCTGGCCAAACAAAAAGTGCCCCACGTCAGCCATTTGAGCTTTCACATGGGCTGCTCGGACTGGGACGCCAAAGTCAAAGAAACGTGCGCGAAGCTGGCAAAAGAATACAATCTCTACATTCCGCCTTCCGCAGATGCCTTGCGAGGGGCCGGTAGGTTCGGCGACGCCAAAACCGTCGCAGAGAGAACGGAGAAATTCATCGGGATGCTCGAAGGATTGAAACCGGGCACGTATCTTTTTGTCGATCACCCCGGACTGGATACGCCGGAGATGAGGGCCATCGGGCACACCGGATACGAAGACGTGGCCGAGGACCGTGAAGCCGTGACACAGGTTTTCACGAGCGACCAGGTCAAAAGGGCCGCCAAAAAGCTGGGGATCGAGCTTATAAGCTACGCAGACCTGAAAAACGCCGGCAAGGGCTGACCTCGAAAGGGAGGGGTCAAACGTTCAGGATATCGAGCGGTTCGAACTGCCTATCGAGCACAACCGGGCTCTCGAAGCCGAGCCATCGATCGAGCACGGTTGCATAAACGCGGCGAAAGTCCGTATGGAACTTCAGGGCGCCGCCATCGAGATCCGTGAGGCTCGGATGCGCCCCGACGAGACCGCCTTTGAGCCTGCCGCCGGCCAGGAAGACGGGAGCCGCCGCCCCATGGTCGGTGCCGCGGCGGCCGTTTTCGCTGACCGTCCTGCCGAATTCCGAGAATGTCATCACAAGGACGCGATCCAGCAGCTTCTCACGCTCCAAGTCATCGATGAAGGCGGCCACGGACTCGGACAACTGGTGCAGCAGAGCGCAATGGTTGCCCAATTGATTGGCGTGGTTGTCGAAGCCCCCGATTCCACCGCCGCCGAGCTCGGTGAAGAATATCCTGACGCCGATGTCGGACCGAATGAGCTGGGCGACCGTATGCAGAGTCCCGGCGAGTTGGAACGGCGGATATTGGGCCGCATTGGTCGCCGCTTCGATTCGCCGCGCGTCGGCGCAGGCCCTCACTGTGCAGCGCTGCAAAAAATCAAGCAGTGGGTTGCCCTGATTAGCCCGGGGAAGTTCGGCGGCGTGCTTCCAGAGAGATTCGCCGTTCGCATCGCCTGGCATTCGGTTGGCCATAAGCTCGCGAGGCGACCGGATCGAAGGAACGATCACATTCTCGGCGTTCACCCCAAGAGGCTGGGCAATGGGTCCGACAAATACAGCAGAGGTCTCCGCCCTATTCGCACGCCAGATGCTGTCTGCCGCCCTGCCCAGCCAACCCGTCTGGCGATGAGGCTGATCGGGGTCGCCTGTATGCCATATCCGCATCGCGCCGTCGTGAGAACGGTCTGAGTTCGGGGAGCCCACGCCCTGGACGATACTCAAGTATCCGGCTTTGTACAGACGCATGAATGCGCCCATTCGCGGATGGAAGCCCACTAACGAGTTGATCTTGTGCACATCCTTGGGTGGCAGCGCCAGCGTCGGGCGGTTTCGGCCGTATTCGTCATCCCCATACGGGACCGCCGCATTCAGACCGTCGTTCCCGCCGGACAGTTGAATCATCACAAGGACTGTGTCGCGCTCATCACGCCGAGGGGCGGCAGCCACCGCCGCACGAATGAGAAAATCCGGTGCCGCCGGCGCGAACGACAGAAGCGTCGAGGTCCCCACAGTCGTCTTCAAGAAATCGCGCCGCGTACAGGACATACCGCTTTCTCCAGAATCTAAGCCAGGTGAAACTCAGGCAGCGTAATCACGGCATGGGCAAAACGACGCAGGAGTCCTGCCGGGTCATCATTGCCGGCGCCGTCCGCCGTTTGGGCCGTCTTCAGCAGCGTGTCATAGACATTCGAATCGAGGTCGTCTTGCAGAAACAGTCCAACCAGGAACCGCGCAACGGATTCGAATGTTGAACGCCCGTGCTTTTGGGCGACGCCCGGGGGACTGAGCTCGTCGGCGTAAGGCCCCGAGCCTTGCAGCAGCGCCGAAGCAAGGTTGTAACGCCCAACCATTGTAGCGCTATTGATCCAGTGGCGCCCGCCGGTCCAGCCCTTGACCGTGGGCGGATGGTACAGATTCTGACCCAGCCCGGCCAAGTCGTGTGCAAGCCGCGTCGTCGAGACCATCCCTTCCAGACCTTTCACAATGCCCAAGGCAAACTCTACAGGGCATTTGATCCGCCGACAATATGCCGCCGACGAGAAGAACAGGTTGGATCGCAGCATCGTCTCCACGAGCCTCGACACGCTGTAATCCTTTGCGAACGACTCAACCAGCGGAGCAATCAGAATCGCATCTGGTTCCTCGGTCTCGCATATCAGCCAGCGGTACAGCTTGCGGACCAGTCTCTCCGACGTGGCCGGCTGCTCGAGCACGATGCGCACCACATCGTCGCTCGTAAAGTTGCCCTCACGACCGAGGATGCGCTTGATATTCCCATCGTGCTCGCGAGGGATAAAGCGAAGCTCGCCCCTGAGCACGAACCAGCCTGTGAAGGCTCTGGAAGCTTCCTGGATGTCCTTCTCCGTGCCGTGACCGGGCCCCATGGTGAAAGTTTCCATGAGCGGCCGGGCGAAGTTTTCACCCGGCAGAGCCTTGCGATTAGCATCCGCCCCGAGCCAGAGGAGCACAGCCGGGTCGCGCGAAATGCCCTCCAGAAGTCTCTCGAACGAGCCGAGGGCCTGGCCTCGCAGAAGGCGGACGTGCTGCTGCATCAGCCGGACGCCCTTGACCGCCGCACCGTCGGTGGCGAAATGGCTATGCCAGAACAGCGTCATCTTCTCCATGAGCGGATGCGGCGTTTGAATCATCCGCCGAAGCCACCATGCTCTCAGCTCGTCCACGGAGCCGGCGGAGGCCTCATAGTCGTCATGCGCGAGGTTGAACGCTTCCGTGTCGGCGTGCGGACTCAGCAGATTATCGAGAGTCCGCTGCGGTCCGTCAGCGAGCGCCCGCTGCAGTTGATCCCAACCGGCCCCAAAAGCTGCACGCCGGTAAAGATGCCCGGCTTGGGCGAGATTCCAGGGCCGCAGCGCATCCGGTTCATACGCAGCCCAGGCCCAACCGGGATCGCTCGGTTTCTCAATGTGCGCAGCCACGGGTAATTCCTTTTCGGTATCCCCAATAAACGTGCCGCGTCATCCGAGCCCGTCACCGGACTTCGGCACGCAGCGGCGGTCGCTGGAAGTCCAGCTTCATCTCTAATCGCGCTCGGGTCAGACCCTCGTGCGTGCCAACGCTCAACTCGACGCGCTCCACAAACTTCACCACGGCGATCAATATATCGATTTCAGTCTCAGCATCCGTCTGTGCGGCGCCTTTCTTGATCATGTTATCGCGGACCAGCGCCTCACGGTTGGCTTCCAGAATCGAGCTCAGCCGTCCGCCCTCGACCTCGACCACGCTATGGGTATCCGCTAACGGCTTGACGGTCCCTCCAGTCTCCCGGCTCAGGGCATCCATGAGATCTCGGGCCAAACCGTCCGTCGAGCTTAGGATCAGATATCCTCCCGGCATGGCCAACGCCGGACGAAAATTGAATCGCTGGTCCAGTTTCGTCTTGTCCTCGACCTGCAAGGCGGAGAAGTAGGCCACCGTGAACCTGGTTCCTCTATGGACGGGACGGTCGATGATCAATCCGGGCATCGCCTGCTGGCCGCGGGTGAAGTTGACCAGGCCCACGGCCTTCTGCCACGCCTCCTCAACCACTTCGTTGAACTGCTCCGGGTGGCGAAGCCGCAGAATGGCGGCAAAGGCGGGCAGCTTGATCTGCGGCGTGCCGATCGCCGGATCGTACTGCTGCTCGGCCACCACAAAGCGCAGCTCAGGTTGAGTCTCGGCCAGAACCTCATCGGTCAGGTCGCGCCCGCTGAAAAAGATACCCATCATGTTCTCGAAAAAGATCAGCCCACTGGTACGCTCGGGGAAGAGGTCGTCCTTCGCTACATAGAATTGATGCAGGTCGCGGTATAACGTCAAGGCCGCGATACGACGCGGCACCGGCAGATTCGGCAGAACACCCTCGCCCGATCCTTTGGGCAAAGCAAAAGCCGCGGGGCTCGTTTGCGTGACCATCTCACCGTCCGCCGATGCCCGCAAAACCAGTGTGTCATCCCGGATGGACAGTCCCAAGGCCAGCCAATTCGAATCGCGCACGGCTTCGACGATTCCGGCGAAAGTCAACGCCGCCAGAGGATTCTTGCGCTGTTGGTCCAGAAGCCGGGTGACCTGGGCGAGTCCCATCAGAGGCTTGAGATCGGCAAAGATCATGGCAACAGCATCAGGGTCCGCTTCCCGTTTCGCTGCCTGGTAGCTGGATTTCGATGCCAGACTGGCGCCCCCGGTCCCGGCGCGCAGATCCAGGACGGCTTTGAGCCCTTCCGGGCGATTGGCAAGGATGAACCGCCTGCCGACGATCGCGTGCGCTTCTTTTCCATCGAATGTCCATGCCGTGACGTCCCGGTACGGCCTGGATGTGACGCGGTCGGGCTGACCTTGTTTCTTCGCTTGCGCTCGTGCAAAAGTGAGGAAGGTCTCATGAAGCCGCTCCAGCATACGTTCATCTTCAGCGTCGATGATCAACAATACCGTATTCTTCGGACACACGGCAAACGTGATGCCTCCCCCCGTCAGTTTCGCCAGGCCGGTCCGCCAATCCGTCTCCAACGTGGCCTCCAGGAACCTCACCAGGTTGAGGAACTCGTTGAACTTGGGATTTGACACTTGCTTCTGATAGGCCGGCAGCGCCGTAATAGCGGCGATCGCTTTCTGCCCGGCGAAGAGATCCAGCAACGCTTTCGGCCCGGACAGCTCCACCGAAATCACCGCATCCTGTGGGACCCACTGAGCTGCCGGCGGCACCGTTTGCCCGGCGACCCCCATCTGCGATACGAATACCACCACCGTCAGGGTCAGTATAGGCCCAAGGCCCTTGAACATAGTGCACCTCCGAAGTTTATTGGAGCAGTCACGTATTCACTGTGAACACGAGCAATGATGCCAATCAGATGTTACCGTTTTGTTACCGTTTTGTCCTTTTTTTGTGATTTTTCTCGACCTGCCGGCTATTTCTTCTGCTACAGATCCCGCCAATAGAAGCTCAGAGTTGCCAGGAAAACCGCGGCCAGCGTGGGCAGTCCATATCCCAAAACCACGCGGACCAAGGAGAAGTCGGCGAACGTTTCGCCCTCGAAGAAATCAGGGTTGGCCGCTTTGGGCTTTGGCGGGGCGCCGGAGAGAACGCTGAAAAAGTGCGACATTTGATCGCTCAGCGCATTGATGTCCTCCGCATTGGCGCTGGTTTGCCCGTTCGCTTCGGCCTGCCGCCAGGGCTGACGAAGCTGCGTGGAGATCGCGCGGCTCAGACTGATCGGCGAGAACTGCTCCAGCGAAAAGACGCTCAAAATAAGGCCGATTGGGTACCAGACGAAAACAAGCACAACCACCGCCAGCAGCGGTTTTCTCAGCAGCGTTCCGACGAGGAATCCGAGTGAGACCAGGAAAGTGAGCACCAGTCCCACCACGCCCAGAGCGGTGACAATTCCATAAACAGTCACCGTATCTTCGGGTACCGGGCGTCTTGCCGCAATGACCAGCACGATCGCCGGGATGGTCACCACCAGATAGAGACCCAATACCAGCACAACTCTGGCCGACCAGGTGGCCAGCAGGTATTCGCAGCGGCTCACCGGACGGCTCAGGATTCCGTCGGCAAGCGCTTCGGTCCGCGACTCCGAGACCGGGCCGACTCCGAGTACCACGACGACAAAGAACCAGGGGAACACCAGGTACGGAAACAACAGCGACGCGATGAGCGTCCCGTCTCTGAACTGGGACCAGTTCGCGCCGACCAGCATAAATGTCAGAAGCAAGGCGGCCCCCAGCCAGAGGCGGACCAGCCGGCTTTGCCACAGGGATCGAAGGTCATGCAGGAGAATCGCCATGAAGGGCATCATCCACGTGCCAAGCTTTGCGGTCTCGGCCGAAGTTGTTGCGGCAGCGGGGGAAGTTTCAGCGCTGGAAACCATGGGCTTCGTCCTCTTGCAGCAATTGGAGATAAGCGTTCTCGGTGGCGTTCTGGCCGGAATGAATTACACTGAGCGAGAGATTGTTCGCATCGATGCGTCGCAGGACCTCAGCCAGCGCGAGCGAACGGCTCTGACCGTCGGCAATTCGCACGAGCAATGCCCGACCGGCATCCACCCGCGCCTCGATGCCTTTCAGGTCGGTGACCTCCCGAGCCAGACGCCCGATGTCCTCGGCGGCCCCCTCTAACTCAAGAGTGAAATCGTGCCGGCAAAGGCGCCGCTTCATATCCTGCATCGAACCGGCGAAAATCATGCGCCCCTCGTGCATCACGCCCAGGTGACCGCAGATCTGGTCAATGTCGGTGAGAATGTGTGTAGCAACGACAACGGTTTTGGTCTTTCCCATCTCGCGGATCAAATCCAGCGTGAATCGCCGGGCCGAAGGATCCAGGCCCGCGGTAGGCTCGTCCCAAAGCAGCAAGGGCGGGTCGGCCACGAGCGAAGCGGCGATTCCCAGCCGGGTGCACATCCCGGTGGAAAAGGTCTGGATCTTCTGGTCGGTGGCTCCCAGCAATCCTACGGCGCGAAGCAAGGCGGATATCCGCGGCTTGCGAACCTCGTTTGGCAGTCGGGCCAGTTTGCCAAGGAGGTCCAGATATTCGATGGGCCGAAGGTTGCCGGGCAATTTCGGATTCGTGGGCAAATAGCCAATCTGAGAACGGACACCAACCGCGTTCGGCCCGCACGGTTTGCCGAAAACCTGTGCCCGGCCGGCCGTGGGACGCTGCAATCCCAGCAAAAGGCGCAGGGTTGTCGTCTTGCCCGCGCCATTGGGGCCCAGCAGTCCGAAGACAGAGCCCGGCGGCACTTCCAGACTCATGTCGTTGACCGCAATGAGCCGTTGGCCATATATCTTCGTCAGATGCTCTGTGCGAATCGCCGGTTCCATTTACATCATTGTAGGGACTCATTCGCTGCAATCAAGCAATTATCGTTGAGGCATTTCCCGCGATGTCTCCGATGCGCCTCTGGATCGCATGCTTCTTCAGCACCGCAAATCCCCCATGCGATGCCGGGAATGGCAGGAACCAGGCCGACTTTATGGTTGCAAAACAGGGAACGCACGATTACAATGGCTTCGATGAACCTTCTGGTGTGAATGACAAAGCAACAGACGTGATTAAGGAGTAGCAGGTATGTCCAATCGAACCAGTCCTTTGCAGGTCGCAAAGTCCGGGTGCAACCGCCGGCAATTCATCACCGGCGCTTTGACCGGCGCGGGCGTTCTGATGGCCGGCCCGACGTGGCTGCGGGCGGCCGAAACCGGCAGGGCCGCGCGCAAGCGCCGGGCCACCGACATCGTGACGCTTGGCCGCACCGGCATCAAGACCACCCGCCTGGCCCAGGGCACAGGATTCAACGGCTCAGCGCGGTCCTCGGCGCACACGCGCCTGGGTGAAAAAGCCTTCGACGAGCTGATTCGGCACAGCCTGGACCAGGGAATCCGTTTCATCGACATGGCCGACCTCTACGGATCCCACCGCTACGTCCGTCATGCGCTGACGGGAGCCAAGCGAGACGGATGTATTTTCTTGAGTAAGATCTGGCCGCGCAAAGATTATTGGGTGTCCCCCTCGGGCGGAGCGAAGGAGGAAGTGGACCGCTTCCGCAAGGAGCTCGACTTGGACGTCATCGACATCTGCCTGATCCATTGCATGATGGACGCTGAATGGCCTGCGACCTACGAGCGCGTCCGGGACGAGCTGTCCGAAATGAAGGCCAAAGGCGCGGTCCGGGCCGTCGGTGTTTCCTGTCACGACCTCGGCGCTCTCAAAACAGCCGCGGCCCATCCCTGGGTCGATGTCGTCCTGGCGCGCATCAATAACGCCGGCAAACAGGCCGCCATGGACGCCTCCGTCGAAGAGGTGACACCGGTGCTTAAACAGGCCCGGGCAAACGGCAAAATCGTGCTCGGCATGAAAATCTTCGGCGCGGGCAAGCTGGTCGAACCCGAACAAAAAGACGCCTCGCTCAAATACGTGCTCCAGAATGAATTGGTGGACGCCATCACGGTCGGCATGTTAAGCCCCGAACAAGTGAACGACACCCTCGAGAGAATGACCAAGGCGCTCAACGCGTAGGCATCCCGGAAGGCGTGGCTCCGGGGGACGCTGTGACCATCGGCAATTCTTACGAGCAGCACATGGCCGGCGTCAGCCCGCGCATCGACACCCTCCGGGTTCCGCGATCTCTGCGAGGCGCGCCCGCATTCAACGCTTTTTCACTACCCGATATGGGCCTCCACGATGCCGGGGACGTCAAGAACCAGACCGACTCTTGTATTGGCCAGAATGGCGGTTCCGGCGATCATGTGTAAGTCCGCCAACCGGCCCCTCAGGTCCTTTATCACCGCGCGCTGCTGGCCCAATATCCGATCCACTAGTATCCCCGCGCACTTGTCCTTTGTGTGTGCCAGAATGACCGTGGCGCGGGTCGGATCTGTAAACTCGGTTTCTATCCCGAGCAATTTGTGCAGCCGAATGAGAGGGTAGATTTTTCCGCACACATGCAGACACTCTGCATGTCCACCCACGGCGACCAGCTCCTCGGGTCTGGGGCGAATCGCTTTGTGGATGTCTTCGAGCTTGATGATGTATTGCTGATCGCCAATGCCGGCCAGCATCCCCTGGATCACCAGAGCGGTCAGACTCGTCGGCAATCGCAGCGTGACGGTGGTGCCCCGCCCATATTGGCTTTCCAAATCGATAGTACCTCGCAGCGATTCGACGTTCGTCCGGACGACGTCCATGCCGACGCCACGGCCGGAAACCTCGGTGACTCTCTCGGCAGTGGAAAAGGCCGAACGGAAGATGAATTGCAGCACTTCCCGGTCGCTGAGAGACTCGGCCTGCTCGGGTGTGGTCAGCCCCCGTCGCACGGCCTCCCGCCGGATTCTCTCCGGGTCGATCCCCGAGCCGTCGTCCGCGATTTTCAGCATGACGGCATCGTCGGACTCGCAAATATCAATGGCAATTGTGCCGGTCTCGCTCTTGCCCGTCTTTTGCCTCGCCGCCGGCGGCTCGATGCCGTGATCGACGCAGTTGCGAACCAGGTGATTGACGGGGCTTTCCATCGCCTCGATCACGCTCTTATCGATCTGAGCCTCCTGGCCCGTCATGACGACCTGAACCTTCTTGCCCAGGGTGTGCGCCAGGTCGCGGACCATTCTCGGGATTTTCTGGACAAGGTTCCTGGCCGGCACTTTGCGGATCTCCAGCAGGGATTTCTGCAGCTTATCACTGAGCTGGCCGAAGCCGACGTTGATGTCC
>DATKWR010000591.1:0-4058 GCA_035529475.1 Sedimentisphaerales bacterium
CCCGGTACTGTGCTGAGGTCCCGCCCGACCAGGCGTTCAACGTCGGCTTTGGCAATATGGTATGATCTCAGCGCCTCGATGTACTGCGCCTTTACTTCAAACAAGGTTCGCTGGGCGTCCAAAAGCTCGAGATAATCCAGTTTTCCCTGGCTGTAACCTTCTCTCGAAGCCTCGAAGAGTTTCGCAGCGTCCTGCAATACGTTCGCATCCAGCTCATTCGCTTCAGCGTATGCGTTGGAAAGGGAGTGATAAGCTCCGGCCAGATCCATTTCCGCCGCCGTTCGGACCGCTCTGTCTTGCTCCCGGGCCCGCGCAAGGTTGTACGTCGCTTCGAGCCGTCCGCCCTGATTCCTGTCCGATATCGGCAAGGGAACAGAGATACCGAATACCATCGCGTTATCCTCTGCTTCCTCGAATCGCTGGAGGCCGCCGCTCAGTGTGATATCCGAGATGGCTTTCGCTTTCTCCAGCTCCAGCGCAGCCTTCTGTTTGTCCACGGCCAGCGACGAACGAACGACGTTGGGATTCTGTTCAATCAAACCGGTCAGCTTGTCTATTGCCGGTACCGGTGCGACCGAGAGCAGACCCGATACCTTCTCAAAGCGCGGGGTCGTGCTGCCCCAGGTAGCGGCAAGCTGCTTGCGTGACAATTCAAGGTCCTTGAGAGCCTGCTGATGCCGAATCCTGGTATTCGCAAGAACTATGGCGGCCTTGGTCTTTTCCACGGGCGAGTCCTTGCCGGCTTCGACCCTTTGAGAAACCGTCTCCACCAATTCTCCGGACAGTTGGAGCATGTCTGCGGTCAGGCTCAGCCGTTCCTGTGCCGCCAGCGCCTGGACGAAAGCCTTCACGACGGCACTGAATATCTCCAGCCTCTTGGCTTCATAGTCCCATTGTGACATTTCCTTCTCCAGCGACGCCACTGCCGTTCGCTTGCCTCGCTTGTCACCCAGCTCCACGAGCTGGCTCAACTGCAGGGTGGCCTCAGAACCGTCAAAACCGCTGCGTTCGCCCGTGCCGCCGACTCCCTCCACTTCCAGCTCAAGCTCGGGATTGGGCCGCAAACCGGCCTGCAAAGCCCGGGCCTGCGAAGCGCGAACCCCCCACGAGAAGGCCCTCAACTCGGGATTGTGCATCAACGCCAGCGATAGCGCATCGGGCAGCGTCATCACGTCGTTCCGGCCCGCGGGCCCAGGCCGGTCCAGCACTTGCTCCGGCGCTTGATAGCTTTCAAAGTCCCGCTCCGGGACGGGCCGTATCGCCCCGCTGCCATCATGGGGGGCATTTGCACAGCCCGATAAGGTGAGCGTAAATAAGGTCGCAAAGTAACGCAACAGTCTATTATCCATAATGCTAATTCCAAAACCCGGAATCCGCGCATCCGAAGCTCGCGCGCATGATTCCCAAGACAAGCGGCAACAATCCGGCCCTTCGATCTGGAGTTCAAGAAAGGGCCTTCGATGGTTTTGAGGATTAAATCAACAGGATGACCGAGCGTAAAGGCGGGAAATACGACTGCACGATCAGGAGTTTCAAATCAAGATTGGATTCAAGAAAACTGGAATAGTCGAGAGGCAAAAGGTCAACAACAAAAGAGGGCCCCGTGTCCGGCTGCACTTCGTTGGGAGCCTGCACGGCCTCGGCCAACCCGCTTGAAATCGGAATATCCAGGCACGCCCCACAATCGTCGTCGTGAGCCGAACAGCCGGCGGCAACAAACGCGTTCGCGTCCTGGAAGCGGGAAATCCAAGGCGGATGGCCACAGCAACGGCTGTCTGAAGCTTCTATGGCGACGTGGCCGTCCTGCCCTATGCACAACACCATGACCTCGGAACTGCTGAACGCCAGCACAAGACAAAGCGCCACACTGAGATATTGGATATGAACTCTTCGGCGCTTCGATCCCATCACTTTTTGCCCTCTTGACCGCTCGGGTACGATACACATTTAGACCTTACAAGGCACTCATACTACGTCACAGTCGTGCAGAAGTTCATAGTTATTGTATCGCCCCGCACCGGGAGCATCAAGCTGTTTTTCCCAGTCGCGTGGGAAATCCTTGCAGGCAAACAGTGGCTTGGCGAAAGTGAAGATCGCCGGCCGGCCCGGATGAGACCGCCGGCCCTTGACTGTTAGAGAACGCGGCGAGAGTTTTTCCCGAGGCGGTATTCTATGGGGCCGGAAAGAGCGTCTCGGCTTGCGCGGTCCGCGGAGAAACATAGCCGCCCCGCTGGAGCTCTTGCTGGCAGACTCTTCCCAGTCTCTCGTGTTCGGCCTCCATGTTTGATACGACAGGATCGTTGCATCCGGCAAGGGCGACGCCCAGGAGGGCCATGACTGCGAATACAAGGACTCGCCGAATTATCGAACTACAGCAGCTTTTCATCGTTCCCCCTATGTCTCAAGTTTCCAGGTTAAGCTCTGTTGTGGTGATATCACCTGATCTACCGCCCGGTCGAATTTTCAGCAGCGGCGTACTCTAAAACATTCTGCGTCGTCTGAGCCAACTGACAAAGCCCACGCCGATGCTGCCCAGCAAAACCGCGCCGGGAGCCGGGATGGTGTTGACGGATAAGTTGTCCACGGCAAACCGGCTCGCAAACTGCCTGTTGAAAGCAATTACGGCCCGACCTATCGGCGTCCCGCTGTATGAGAACAGGTCTTCGGACCAGAGTACGACGGGGTACGTGTTCTGCGAAAACGTGCCGATCGCCAAAAGTGAAGCATCGAACAGCTTGACCGAATAGGCGGCCGTCACAGCGTTGAAGCTGTTCAGCGCAACACCGAACGCAAGCAGATTCGTGGGCTGGACAAAGTCGAGGGTCAGGACGCCCGACGCGCTGCCCTCCAACGTCGTATCCTGTAGATACGCAATCGATCCAGGCCCAATGCCGCTGTAGAGCGCATCCGTCGAAGGATTCCCGTCGATCGTAAAGCCAAACGTGACCCCTTTGTAGGTCAAACCATCGACAGGCTGAGTGGGCAGCTCGTCAAAAGTCAAGGTCACGGCGGCATCCGCCGCACCCGCGGACATCAACCCTATCAGCACGCAAATTACGACGATCTTTTTCATCTCCATCCCCCCTGCTCTGAATATAGTAACACAAGAAAAGAACTTTGCTTTGTCCGGGATTGCTCCCCCGCGTCATGCGCTGAACTACATCCCCAATTGGAAGTATTGTACCAAATTCACCATGCGTTCGTCAAGAAAAATATGGCCAAAACTGTGATACGGCGTGCTATGCAAGCTCCCTGGACATCCCATAGTATCCCATAATATCCTATAATTTCAATTCTCCTTGACTCCAAGAGGCTGTATTTGGTGTAAGTGTGTTTGGTTGCACCCGCGGATTGCCGGTTCTGGAGAAAATGAAATTTCTGTCGTTCGTCAGGAGGTTTTCGCTTTCCAGTCGGTGGGTTGTGCCCGAAATTTGGAAGGAAGGAGGTGGATTTGTAATGCTTCAGTTGGAATTGGACATTTCCAACTGAAGCATTACATTAACAATCAGAAAGTACTATCTGGCCGTGCGGTCTGAAGACCTTGCATCTGCCAATGATGTTTTGAATCGCATATTGGCAATGACTCGGGAAGACTGACTCCAAAATGACACCGATGCCTGCTTTTTTCGCTGTTCAGGCGATATTTCGGTTGACAACATCTGCGACAACCCCCTATACTGCAAACGCTTAAATATTTCTGCGCCTGTAGCTCAATTGGATAGAGCGTCGGTCTACGGAACCGAAGGTTGTGCGTTCGAGTCGCGCCAGGCGCATTGCCTTGTTGTTGGTGACAGTCGATGACAGCGCTTCCCTTTCACTGCTTAACTTGTCGTCCTGCAACTGTTTATGCTCCCCTGCTCTCTCAGATTGTGCCGAAGACAAATTGACACCGGAGGACAACCGGTTACATTCCGAGAAAGCTGTAGGTGTCCATTTAGGTGTCCATTTGGGTGTCAACGGTTCTGCTTTATCGCCAGGTGTGTCACACCCCCTGCCGTCCGTCCCGGTTGCAGCTTCCCGTTTCTTGCTGGACGCGGAAAGGTCAGGCATTTTCTTGA
>DATKWR010000592.1:0-7531 GCA_035529475.1 Sedimentisphaerales bacterium
CTAAAGACACGCGGACAGGCTTCTCGGGTGGGGTGGTTTGCCTTGAAGCGAAACGAGTTGATCCGGACGGTCAACGCCTTCACGATGCACAAGGACGCGCTGCGATACAAAGTCGGCGACGTGCATCCTATCCAGCGGAACAAGCCGAATTGGGGTACGAGCTACCGCGTCAGGCGGTATGTGAGTTCGGACACGATTCAGCTCGATAGAACCGTCGTGGCGACGGCAGGGAACACAGTCTACGTGCGAGCCTATAATGCCGGGACCGGCGACGTTGCCGTGCAGACGTACACGGTCAAGAGCATCAGCGGCAGTAATCTCACGATCACCGGGACGTTCTCGATCCAGCCGGTCTTCGACGATATCGTGGCTGTCGGATCGAGTACGGAAATCAAAAAGCACCGGATCAAGAGTATCGAATGGCGGCGAGATCACTACTTCGATATCGTGGTGGAGAATTACGACTCGAATCTGTACTCGACCGATGCGACTGTGCCGACGATTCCGTATTCGGGCGTGACTCCCGCGGCGGTGAGGAACTCGCTAGATCGCTACATGACATCCAGCGAAGTCGCGGCGATGATCGCTCAGCACATTCCGCCGCCGCTGGATATCGACATTCCGATGATGTCGAATATCACCTGGAACAACGATACTCCGGATGGTGATTCTGTTTCGTGGTCTGCGACGACGGTCGATGAGCCGCTTGAGATGCGATACAAGGGCACGAGTTACGAGATCACGGCGGATGATACATCGGACAAGTACATCTACTGGACGCCAGGTGCGACTACGTTCGCCACGACCGACAGCGACGCCACGATGACGACTCAGCTTTTGGCCGGCGTTTTTATGGTCTGCGTGAACAATGAAGGAACCGCACGCCCGGCCCAGGCGTTCCCGCTTCTGTGGGGCGGCCTGATTCAGGCGGGCACGATCACGGCGGCACTGGGGCAGATAGCAGATCTAACAGTTGGGACGTTGAAAATAATAGATGACGCGGTGACGGTACTATCAGCAGCGGAAAGTGCCCAATCCTATTATTTGTACCCAAGTCCAGACGGTTCCGCTGGTTATGGCGTCCGAAAAGTTTCTGCGTCCTCACCCTCAATAACTGCCATCGGGGCTCCAATTTTAGTATCGTATACTGGTAGCATAAATGGGAGCGCATTAACTGCTTCTGCAATTCAGGAAGTCAGCCTTTTTTCATCAAATGATACTGACACAAAACACACTGTTTATGCCGTTACTCTAACCGGCACCAATGAAGTTGTTATTACGACAACAAATCCGCATGGGCTTAGCACGAATAATTATGTGTGGATGTGGGGTCTTGGAGGAACGATAGAATGTAATAATGGAATATTTGAGATCACCGTCATTGATTCTAATGCGTTCTCCCTGAAAGACACTCGCAGCGATTGGTTCACTGCATGGACAAGTGGTGGCTATGTATGGAAAGCTACTTGGCAGCAGGTTAATTATACCAGTTGTGCAGCTTACTCATTTGTAAGTGTTCATACCGAGACTCTTTTTGGGAATCCTGTTAATGGGGTAGCCTACGAGTTCGCCGGGGCTATCCGAAATAATCATGCTTCTCTGTCTGCGATTATCACGAATGATGCTATCATCACTGCCCAAGAGGTAAAAAAGTGAGATCATTTTGCGAATTCAATATCGAAACAGGACATCTCGTACAGCGGGGAAGATGCGAGAATCAATGCGTACCTAGGATGCGAGATGGTAGTGCCATTGCTTTTATTTCAACGAGTTCCACAGCCGACAGGATAACGTCTGCTGATATTGATTCGGAAGGTGTAGCAGTAAACCCTGTATTGCACAGAGCATCTAAAGCGGAAAAAGAGAATCGGAGAAACAGGGTGCTTGAGCCAAGGCGGCTCTTCCCAGGTCATGGCAGCGACGACATGCCCGCGCACATAACCAACAAGCAATTGCAGGACATGCTCGCCGAGATAGGGGATCTGCGAGAGCAGGTCACGGAATTGCAAAAACTCCTGTAGTTCGTTTCTTTTCTTGCGACCGGGCGGGTCTGAGGCGCCCGCCTGGTTTCTTATGTATCGCGGCCGGATCACTCGGCCGTTCTCATACGCCCAGTGCCCGTAGGCGAGACGTGGCTCGATCTGGACGATCTCCGATTGACGTGACCCGTTGGTGGGGCGAAGACGTTCGTGCTCTACGGGCAACCTGGAGGCTTGTCGCGATTAGTCCTGTTTCGGTTGCGGCCTCTTAATCATCACAGTATCACCGGGCTTTCTGTTGAAGACGTGCTCGGGTGCAAAGGTCACGATCTTTTCTGTTGTGACCAGCAGATTGCCGTCATCATCAAAACGGACGTCCGTGACGTAGGGGCCGATTGCTCGCCAGCCGGGATCATTTTCAGTGCACCCACTGATGATCAGCACGGCAATTGCAAGCATCAATATTGTGCGAATCATAGCTAAACCCTTCCAGTTATCTCACTTATCACTTTCCATGCCATGCGGAGCGGACAGGCATTGACCAGTATCCAGGGTACACAATAGCCGATCACAAATCAATCACAAACCAAGCAACAGGCGACAGTCACCGCAACAAAATTGATTTATGGTAAAAATACTTATCGCCGTAACTACCTACCACCACAACGCTTAGGCTTGCTTGCTGCTTTTCTTATGAAACTCTCATATTTTATTATTGACACGTCCTATTATAACCGATATAATTTACATAGAATCAATTATAAAAGTTAATAAGCAAAAGGGTAGCGAAATGGCACTAACCATCTTTACAACACTTCTAAGCGTCTTTGTGTACGCAACTTATACACGACGCCCAACTGTGAGCCGGGAAGTTAAATGGCTCAGAAAATCAATCGAAACCGCCGATTCGCGTCGGCTTGTTTGAGGGGTGGCAAAATGGCACTCAACAGACCAAATCACTGCACGGCGGAGAGCTGCAAGGACTGCAAATGGGTAGCCGAGTGCTGGGCAGCACAGAAGCGTAAGCCACAGACCTGTCACATCTGCGGTCAACGGACAGACGGCCCGACTCAGGCAATGTGCCCGACATGCCGCGGTGGTCGCGTATTCGGAGAAAATCTTAACATCGGAAAGGCGGTATAAGCGATGGCAGCAAGGGGTATTTATATTGGCAACCTGAAAGAATCGGACGTTGGCCGATGGGTGCAATATGTGCCAGGGCATGGGCCGCGAGAAACAGGCAGGATAAAGTCTTGGAACACCAAGTACATCTTCGTGGTCTACAATTGTGCGCGCGACTGGCAGAACTATCGCAATTACACAGCAGCCGCAACGAAGCCGGAAGACTTGGAATTTATCAGAGCCGAAAGGGCGGTGACTCCATGAAACTGTTAACCAAAGAAATCGAACGGAAACTTCCGGGACTCGGCACGACCGACAATCAGGCGGACCCGGTAGCGTACCTGAAGCTGTTCGCACCCTGGGCCAACTGGTCATGGTACGCCTGCGAGTACGACCCGGAATCGGAAGTGTGCTTCGGCTTGGTCTACGGCTTCGAGGCGGAGCTTGGTCATTTCTCGCTGGCCGAGCTTGCCGAAGTCGATGGTCCGTTCGGCATAACGATCGAGCGAGACACATCGTTCGAGCCAAAACCGCTGAGCCGGTGCGAAGATCCAACTGGGTTGCAGGAGAATCCGCTCAAGGCCAAGCCACTCAGCGTCGGACCCGTAGCAATCCCGTTAACAGTCACAGCCGAAAACGGCGAGCCGGTGACGTTGACGGTCCATGAGACGACGTCGGACACGTCTGGATGCGGCAAGCTCAGTCCGTTCTGGTGCGGCTGCGAGAAATCAGAGTTCGGGTGCTATCCGGAAGATGGCGCCTGTACCTGCGGAATCTACAAACATCACGTCCACTGTGCCAAGTGCGGTGGAGTCAGCCAAGTCGGCTGAGAAAGAAACGAATCATGGCGGCGGAATTCTCACCAGGAAAGTTCAGATTTCAACCTAATGGCGCCGGGCTCGTGGCTCGGCGCCTTACCGCCGCACGCAATCATAAGCTACCCGAGCAGAGCAGGGAGTCCGGACTAGTGCCCCGGGCAGGCGGTTTCGATGCCGCCCTCCGCTTTAAGCCCCATAGGCGGGCTCGATGCAAGAGCAACTGCCGGGAAATGCTGATGAAGATCGAATCGGGAGAAATGCTATGAGCGAATCAATTCTACAGGTACAAATTCATGAAGCGAAGCCCAATCCCATGTTCACAGAAGAAGAGCGTGCAATCGTTCGGTTTCTGCGGTACTCTCGCAAAGTCAAGTGTCCCATTTGTGAAGGGCGAGCCAAGATTCACTGGACGATGCTTTGTGAATTTCGCGCGCTCACTCTCAATGAAAACAGCTTCGTACCAGAAAAAAGCGATGTACTGCCGCCACTGACCAATGTGTGCAACAAACACCCACTGGAACCCGCGTTTCCGGCTCAGGAGAAAGAAGGGGGAAATGAACAGACTGAAACGATCACACATATGAGGACTATCGTTCTATTGTGTATAACACTTCTGTTGACAGGCTGCGAGGGCTATAGCTATCCTCCTCACGTCTGGTCTGGGGCTGATTCAGTTGAAGGGTTCTATCGTGGCCTTGCCGTGGCTGATTCATTTGAAGAGTTCGAGTATTTAGCACTGGACCTTCATGTGAGTTCCGAAACTCGCCAAAGGGTAGGACTTCGCCGCAGGCAATGGTATGTGGACAATCATAATGAGCTGTCGGAGCGGACTCGCGGCGACATTCTGAAAGGCAACATCCGCCTCGGTATGACATCGGAACAAGTGCGAGCGAGCTGCGGGGGGCCGAACAGAAACAACCGTACTGTAAACAGGTTCGGAACTCGCGAGCAGTGGGTCTACGGGAGCCACTATAAAGCTACCTATCTGTATTTTGAAGACGGCATCTTAATGTCGTGGCAGAACTGACCACCAATCATTCCGTCTGAGACAAACGCTAACATCGCCTACGGGCACTGGGCGTATGAGAACGGCCGAGTTCGAGCGGAAGATCTGCCTGATGGCGATGAATCGCGCGGACGAGGAAGTCACCGAACACAATATCAACGTGTACCGGGAAATTCTCGACCCGGAATTGGCGAGAGAGTTCCAGCTTCAACTGTCGATGGCACTGCTGAATGAAGCGAATCGACAAGGAATCTTGAGAGTTTAGGGAGCAAGATCATGAAAGCAATATCAGTGCACCAGCCGTTTGCGAGCTTGATTGCATCCGGCGAAAAGACCATCGAAACGCGCAAGTGGCGAACGAGCTATCTTGGCGAACTGCTCATTGTGTCAACGCAACGGAAATGCGAGCTGTACCCGGATTTGCCGGTCGGCACGGCTCTGTGTATTGTTGACCTCATCGGGTGCCGTAAAATGGAAAAGCAAGATGAGGAATGGGCCTGTTGCCAATACTACAAGGGTGCCTACGCATGGATACTCACCGATGTGCGACGGGTCGCTCCGTTCCCGGTTCGCGGGAAACAAGGATTTTATGAAGTTGAATTGCCGAATTTTTTATAGAAAAATCTTATTTTTTATTTGACAAATAGCCCGTGATATGCTACTTTATGATTATGATCATTGCCAATCAATATCACATTATCAATCATGCCGCCGGCCGGGAGTCCATTTCGTTTGGCGATGATCTGGCTCTTGGCGCGGCGGCTCCTATTTTTGCGGGAGACATCATGACCGTCAATACAAAAACCAAATCAGGCAATACCGTCCGACTAACGCCCGGATCCATACTATGCTCGCCATCCGTACATTGTGAGGCTATACACCCCACTGCCGGCAAGATCGTAGTGGACGGCAAATGGACGTGCTACCAGGGGCGACACGGCATCGGTGGATATGGCCTAATCAAGGGCAAAACGACTTACATCCTCCTGGAGGTCCCTGAGGCTGATTACACGACCATCATCGAGGCCGCCCGCAAAGATCAAGCAGATAAGGCCCAGGCAGACTACCAAGCCGCCCTAGATGCATGTCCTGAGGACTATATCCCATGCCGCCGCAATTGGGCCAACGGCGACCTCTGTACTGCTGAGTATGCCACACGCGACGGTATCACGGTGCTAGCCAGCGATCTCATCACTAATCATAACGGCTGGTTTTGGCTCCCAGCCGAAAAAGTCGAGGCCGCGCGCCGAGAACTGGCCGAAAAGATCATCGCAAAAGCCGAGGTTGACAATGCCGAAGCCTCCCGCCGCACGAACCTGATCGCCACCGCAAACGAAACAGGTGAGCGGCAGGTATGGCGATCATGGGTCACGGGCGAATGCACGGAAAACCTCCCAGATTGCTCGTTTGACCGCGAGACCGAATGGATATACCCTGACGGCTCGACCAAAACCACGCACTCGCATTGTCATTAGGCCGAAACGCCCACTGGGGCGTCTGCCGGTACGGCCGGCACTGATGAGGCCACAGATTGGTCGACTTATCTCCGGCGACCGCCGGAAGAAAAGGAAGTGACAAATGAGCGACGAACACAAAAAACAAGACTCACCGTTGGTAAAGCTGATGCAAGCCAGACTCAAAGCAGCAGAGCTGCGCGTGCGGGCCGCACACCAGAGTAGTGCCGGTTACCAGAGACAGGCGGCAAACCCTGTCTACGATGGGCAAGAGGCCGTGTGTATGGGCAAGGCCGCTCAAGTGGATGCGCTCAGCGCGAAAAGCTCTGCCCAGGCCGATCTCATCGACGCCGAGGCCGACGCTGAGTACACAGCCGCGACCGGAAAGGAGGCACCGCCGAAATGCTAACACCCGCCGAAAAACGCAAACATGCCGAAGTATTGCTGCAACACGATCAATCCAAAATGGCCCATGCTATGGCCGGGTCGCTCATCGCCCAGGCCAATCTCGGCGATGCGATTACCGGCAACGAGCCTACCACTGCGGACCACTGTTACATTGACCGCGAGTATCCCCTACTTGGCAAGTGCCGATACGAGGGCGGTCGACTCGTGCAAATCGAGCATCCGTGGGCAAACGGCCAGATCACCGTGTGCAAACAGGCGGGCATTGACGTCGCCTTCCAGTGGTCCGCCGATCCGGCAGCCGGCATGGATCAAGGCGAACTGTTACGTATCTGGATCGGCACAAAAGACGCCGGGCCGCGACTGCAATGGGACGGCCGCACAGGCAAATGGCAGCGGTTAATCAGCAATGGCAACTATGGCAACAATTGGGCGTGCGGCGGAACATGGCGGCAGGATAAGCCACTCGATCAGCGAGAGCCCCTCTACTACGAGACATTAGTAGAGGCTGACCCTGATATTGCAGGTACAATCGCACGCATCCGAGACTGAGCATTTTACACCCCGCCCCGCGCCGCTTTTGCCGGGGCTGGGGCGAATACTGAGAGTAGCCACCCTCGATCCGAATCCGCTCCATCTGGTCATATAAATCATTCGCTATATGACCCTGAATATTGCGGGTTCCTTCCGGTATTTTTTTTAGCTTTCTCATAGGCACAGAACACATAACCCCTTATCCTTATATCA